>DAOVGE010000206.1 GCA_030672605.1 Methanosarcinales archaeon | reverse complement strand
GGGCATACCGTGGTTATCGGGTATGGGGACGTCGGAAAGAGCATCGTTACCGAATTGAGAACCGCTGAAGTGGACTTTGTTGTCGTGGATAAGAATGGAGATGCTCTGAAAGAGGGCGGATTTGATTATGTTATCGGGGATGGTTCAAACGAAGAGATTCTCAAAGAAGCCGGGGTTGCGTCTGCGTTCACCGTAATAGTTGCGCTGAACATCGATACCGACGCGATCTTTGCAACACTTGTCGCAAGGAATATGAATCCGGATGCGATCATTCTTACGAGAGCGAACGCGCCGATATGCGACAGAATCTACAAAGCGGGCGCGGATTACGTTGCCTCGCTCGCAATCATAGTAGGACAGATGGTGGCAAAACTGGCAATCTCTGAGTATGAGGAGGACGTTGTGATGCTCTACGAAGGTATCGAGATCGAAAGATACCATGTCCGCAATGACTCACCTTTTGTCGGAAAGACACTCAGTGAGCTGGATATACGCTCGAAGGTCGGCTGCACGGTCATAGCAATTGAGGTAGCAGGTGAAGTGATAACCGATATAGGCGGAGATACTATTATAGAAGACGACTCAACAATTGCTATCATCGGCAGCAGAGAATACATAAGGAACTTCGAAGAGTACGAAAACATGCTGTCGAAGAGTCCGGAGACGGTTGTAATCGAGAAAATAGGAGAGTTTTTCAGGTAATGCAGTACGAAACAGTTGCCATGTCCATAGAATTGCTCGCCGTGGCAATCATGGTGGTTGCGTTTTATTACGGATATTCGTTGACGAAATTCATACCGAAAGAGTTGAAATCGTTGAATCTGCTAGTCTTTGCGCTCTTTTTCATGATTTTGCGTAGAATCGCCTATTTTTTTTCGTTTGACGTTGAAGGGATCTGCATCGCCGTATCGGCAATCTCCCTGGCAATAGCACTACTCGTAATGCTTGGTTTCAGGCGTATACACAATAATGTCAGAGGACGTTGAGTCTGTTGAAGATCGAGGCGATTACATGAGAATATGGGACATACCCCCTGAGAAAATGTGCCGAAATCATCTGCTTGGCGAGCACAGGGAATTGCACGCATTATGGTCAATAATAACCAACAACAAGAAGGCGTACTCAAACCACCCGGAGACGCTCCGCTGGAAGGGACGGCTGGGCGCACTCTATCTGAGGCACGAGAAACTGGTCGAAGAGATGGCAAATAGGGGCTACAAACACCATACGCCTCTTGACCCCGAACTTGCGACAGGAGAATCCGAGCAGACCGAATTCGTGACCCCTTATGATGAACAGGTCAAAATCTTAAGGGAGCGGGGCTGTGATTGTAAGGTGTAGGTGACATGGCAGGTTCAGAGATTCTGCGATGTGAGTGCGGTGCGCTGACCGTAAGAGCAACCTTTGAGCGATACGGAACAACGGTTGGGGGTTCGCGGTGCCATCGCTGCGGCAAGGAGTATGTGGACGCGGATGATTTCAACCACGCGCTCTCGTTGTGGGTCGCAAGACAGTCTTGTCGTTCCCGCTGATGCGCTTTGGGGCGCTCTGAAGATACGGCAATCTCTGTAATCTCTGTAACGATTCCCCCTGATTGTGTGCATGGGCACAAACGATGTGATGGAAAACGTTTGGGTCTCTGGTATCTCGCGTTGCAGTGACCAACACTTATACTGAGATTGTTCATTTTGTCCAAATCGCTACACTGTAGTTTCAGGTGTTTATCGGGAATTTTATCTGGTTATGTCAGTTTTTATCACGAATTACACGAATGAACGAATCACACGAATTTATTTTAGTTTAGCATTCGTGATATTCGTTTATTCGTGCTATTCGTGATCCCTAAGCACTTAATAGTACACCAGTATAATTCATCTATGAGACACGTGCAACGCGAATTACCAAAGAGCCAAACGTTTTACTACCGGCTGATCGATATGATCACTGATAGATATCCTGTGATCCGATGAAGACTCCCGAACATGATGAGACAGAGATGAAAAAACCACTCCGCGTGGGTGTATTTACTGGCCCCATAAAGCGATCCGGAGTCGTTCCCGTATCAAACCTCATCGCCATACTGTCGTCCATTTCAGATGACATCCATCTCATCACAGGAGATATATGGGGCACTCCTCCCAAAAATATCCGCGAAAAGGTTCATCTCTACACGATAAAGCGAAAGATCAGATCAGATATGATTAGCGGGGTTACAAACCATATCCGTATCGAATGTCAGATCCTGCGCAAGATACTATCGCTATCAAGAAACGTGGATCTCTGGATCTGTTTCATGGGTGATAGTCTGACATTACCGATATTAGCTGCGAGATTGACAGGAAAGAAGGTTATACTGGTTATGGCGTCCGATTACATCTTGCCCTTCGAGATGCAGGGGGATATTCTTCGTATTCCCTTAAAATTACTGTTGAGGATCAATTTCATCGCTTCGTCGAGAATTGTTCTCTATTCGGAAAGGCACATCGATGAGTGGCATCTCGGACGATACCGGGGCAAGGTCTCAATAGCACACGAACATTTTTTAGACGTTAATACGTTCAAAATACGGAAGACGATAGAGGACAGGACCGATACAATCGGGTACATCGGACGCTTTAGCGTGGAAAAGGGCATCCTGACTTTTCTCGATGCAATTCCACCGGTGCTGGAGAAAAACGATGAAATCAGCATCTCCATATCTGGCGACGGCGATCTATTGGCTGATATCGAGCAATTCATCGATAAAAACGATCCGGACAAGAGGATCCGGCTATCCGGGTGGATTCCCCACGAAAAACTCCCTGCGTGTCTGAATGAACTGAAGTTGCTGATACTACCGTCCCACACCGAAGGGCTCCCAAATATACTGCTGGAGGCGATGGCATGCGGAACACCGGTTCTGGCAACGCCTGTCGGATCGGTACCTGATCTGGTGAAGGATGAATCGACCGGGTTCATTCTCCAAAACAATTCGCCGGAAGAAATCGCAGAAGGTGTTATGAGGGCTCTTGCGCATCCTGATATTGGTGGGATCATAACGAACGCTCGAAGACTGGTGGAAGAGGAGTACACCTACAGGGCTGCTGTTAAAGAATACAGAGGAATATTAGCGTCTGTTTAGGGATTTAAGGGGAAATTGATGAGATTAAAACCGGAGTACTTCGGATGGTTCGCAATAACCGCAATTCTTGCGACAAATCTTGCAGTATTCCTGGATGTGCCGTTTCTGAGACTGGTATTCGGATTTATTTTTCTTGCCATCCTGCCCGGGTCATTAATCGTATGGATGCTCAAACTGAACCGGATAGGACCTGCAGAAAAGGCTGCATTGGCGGCTGGATTGAGTGTCACATTCCTGCTGTTCTTTGGATTGTTGTTAAACAATCTGTTGCTTACAATGGGCTTTGAAACGCCATTATCGACAGCTTCTCTCATGATCTCTTTTGATATCGCGTTTATCATGATGCTGATTGCGGGATATGCCGTAAATGGGGGTCAGGTATCCCCCCACATAAATTCACATCTGAGCAGGCACGAAAAGGCGTTTCTGATCATACCGGTAATCCTTCCGGTGCTGAGCATGCTCGGATCGCACATTATGTGCACAACCGGTAACAATACCGTGCTGGTCGCTGTCCTGCTCCTGATCCCTGCTTATATCGCCGCAGTCTGTCTCTACAACCGGAAATTTCCAGAGAGATTGTACCCTGTCGTGTTGTATCTGCTCAGCGTATCGCTTCTCCTGATCTATGCACTGAGGTTCCCCCATATCTGGGGACGTGATGTGCACGCAGAGTATTACATGTTCCAGACGACTCTCTGCAATCTACACTGGAGCATCGTCGAACACGCTCTCCTGGATGCGTGTCTGAGTATCTCGCTGCTACCCACGATATTTCAATCCATTACGGGCGCGGATGCGCAGGAATACTTATTTAAAGGGGTTTATGTGGCGATATGCTCATTCACCCCGCTTGCGATATACACAATATCAAAGAGATACGTCGGTGGTCTGTATGCGTTTCTGGCTTCGTTCTTCTTTATTTCGCAGTCAACCTTCCTGAGTACGGCAGGAAGCGCACGCACAAACGTTGCGATCTTCTTTTCCGCCCTTGCGGTGATGGTTCTCTTTAACGACAAGATCGATCCTGTGAAACAGAGGATTCTATTTTTCGTCTTTATACTGGCTATAGTGGTCTCGCATTATTCGACCGCATATATATTCTTCTTTGTAGTGCTTTTCAGCTGGGTTGCGGCAGAGATGGTCGCAAGAAAGCACATCTTCGAAAGAACGATGAGTCTGAGAATCGTTCTGTTCTTCTTTGTTGTGATCTTCATCTGGTATGCCCAGCTAACTGATGCTGCGTTCAGTGTTGGTGTGACGTTCATCAGGGACACACTCGCCAATCTGAACAATTTTTTCCTGGAAGAATCGAGAACAGACATGTTCCATTTATTACTTGGCAAGGGACTTGCATATTCTGTACTGAGCACGGTCAATCTTCTTGTTACCTGGTGCACATTTATTTTCATAGGAATCGGAGTTCTTACAATGGTTAGAAAGTTTCAGGGAATGGTGGATATACGGGGCGCACGACTCCAGAAGCCTGATTTCCTGAAGACACGGTTTGCGGTGGACTATCTAACAATGGTACTGGCGTGCTCGGGGTTGCTGATGGCTATAGTTCTGCTGCCGTATCTTTCAGTAGGTTACGACATTTGCAGATTGTATTCGCTTGTTGTAGTCGTCTTGTCGGTCTGTTTTGTTATTGGTGGCATAGTGCTATCGGAACGTTTCGGATTAACGTTAAACTCCTGCCAGATCATTCTCGTGATACTCCTATCATATTCTATGTTTGTAACAGGTGTTACATACCAGATATTCGGCGCCCCGGTTTCAGTCATCCTGAACTCAGAGGGGGATGCGTATGCCTGCGAATATATCCATGATTCGGAGAGCTGTGCTGCGAAATGGCTGGCTTCGACTGTCAAAAAAAACTCTCATAACATCATCAGCGTTACAGATATCTTCGGAAGCCATAGATTATTGAGTCAGGGAATAATTTCACGATACCGGATCAACGATTATTCATTTTCGGAATACGGGAGGGCGTATGAATATATCTACTTGTACTATACTAATACCGTTATGGATAAACTGGTGGTCAACGGCACGATGCACAACATGAGTGAGTACCGGGGTGCGTTCATCAGGTACGGCAGAGTCTACGATAGTGGCAGTTCGGAAATATACGCGAAATGAAGATAAATATCTGCATGCTGCTCTGGTTTCGATACGGCGAGAAAACAGAGATATACCCAACTTATGAGATTCTGAGCCACCTGACCCGGTTCGGTCACAGTGTCACATGGATCGTCTCATCCGAGAAGGCTGATGAGATCCGGGAGACCACGTTCAATTGTGCCCGCGTATTCGTAATCCCGTGCAGATACGACAAAACTCCCCTCAAAATAATTGATATGGCGTTATACGCAATAAGAAGAACGTCTTTTATCTTAAGCAACTTCAAACATGAGCGATACAACATAATACTCGTGAGGGATGACCTATTCGACGGACTCCTCGCGCTCTACATCAAACGAAGGCACAGGGTCCCTTTCGTATTCGAGATGAGTATTCCGGTGGAGCAGAGCCGGGAGACGCGCAAATTCTACTCAAATAAGCGAAAGCTCCAGCGCATCGCATCAATAATCGAAGCACGCCTGATTGTGCACATTCTCCGTAATGCAGATCTGATTCTTCCGATAAGCCGATGGTTGAAGGACGATCTCGTCAGAAAAGGAGTCGACCAATCAAAGATAACCCCGCTTCCGGAAGGAGTTGACCCGAGACGGTTCCTGAATAGAGATATGGGCGCAGTTACGGTAAGGGATAAATATGGTTTAGGCGATTTTAAAATTGTGATATACGTGGGAACGATGGATAAGATGCGGCATCTGGATGTTTTGATTCACGCATTCTTAAGGGTGCGAGATAGCCGGGGCGATGTGAAACTGCTGATGGTCGGGGACGGAACCGGCAGATTGGATCTCGAAAAACTCGCAGACAAGCTTGGAATCAGGGACGATGTGATATTCACCGGATATGTGTATTTCAGGGAGGTTCCGGACTTCATTGCTGCTGCAAATCTTGGCATCTCCGCGGTCCCGCCACTCGATTTTTACAAGGTCAGTTCGCCGATCAAGATGCTTGAATATATGGCAATGGCAAAGCCGGTCGTTGCAAACGAGGAGATACCGGATCAGAAGGAGGTTATGGGGGCGAGCGGAGGCGGAATCCTCGTCCGCTTTGATGCCGAATCATTCGCAGAGGCGATAATTAAAATACTGGATAATCCGGGGAAGGCAGAAGAGATGGGTAGAAGAGGGCGTGACTGGGTGATAGAGAACAGGTCTTATGACGTGATAGCCAGTGAATTTGAGAATGGATGTCTTAAAGTCTTGGAAAGGTGATTTTATGGGGTCAAAGTCAAACATGGTCACGTTCTACCACGATATCGAGCAGGATATAGATTCTGACATCAGAGCGGATCCGGAGTCGTGCAGGAGGATAGTAGATGAGTTTTTGAGGCTGGAGGCGCGATACAATGTCCATGCAACGTACAATGTCGTTGGGAAGCTTTTTTTGGAGCAGCCTGATCTGATAGAGCGCATTCTCGATTACGGGCAGGAGGTGGCGTTTCATTCCTATCACCATCGCGCTCAGTCCCGATATTATGCTGAGGAGATCGATTTATGCAAAAAAGCCCCTACCCGTTCCTGGGTGTATGGATACCGGTCTCCCCAGTCCCGGTGGAACCAAACAACCCTAAAAAATCTCTGGAACAGCGGTTTTCTCTGGAATGCCGAAGCGGACGAACATGATGAGCCATACTTCATCCACAAAGGGCTCGTGCGCCTACCAATCGCTGCCGATGACTGGACTCTTCACACCGGTGAGCTCGATTCCGAAGCCTGGGTTGGGCAGTTCTCTGATCTGCTGAAGACGCGGCGATATTTCGCTTTCGGCTCTCATGACTGCATTGCCAGTTTCGCTCCAAAAGAACGGTTGTATGCGTGGGAATGCGTCCTGCAGACTGCGGCTGAGAGTGACTGCCTCATAGTCAACTTCTCAGAGGCAGCGGATCTCTTCAGACGCGCGAAACTCTCACAATACTACAGCGCTGCCGCCAAAAACTGGAATTGCGACACGAAAAGTCTTTACCGGACGCGGCGGTTTCAGGAGATCATCAGATGCGAAGCGGAGAAGTTAGACCTGCCTGTTGTTGCGGATCTGGGTTCTGGCGGTGGTGTGCTCTCGTTACCCCTGCAGGATATCGTAGAAAAGATTTACTGCGTGGACAACGCCCCCGGAATGATCAGTGATCTTGGTACGAACAGTCGCGTCGAAGCGCGCGTAGGCGAGGTCACCGAGTCCAATCTGCCTGATAACTCCATCGACTTTGTGATCTCTGCCCGCGTAATTGAGTATCTGTTCTGGCATGAGCGCCTTTCTGATGAGATCAAGCGAATCTGCAGACCCGGGGCTACGTATCTCGTGACGTTCCCTGCTTTATGCGGGAAGGTGCCCCCACAGTTTGGACCTGCTCCGGATAGGATACGGCATCACTTCACTCCCGCGGAGATTCGGGAGTGGGCTGATCGGATCGGACCGGGCGAGCTTATCGGTGTTCAGTACGAACGAGCAGAACCCGGGGGCAGGGGGGCTGAGGCGCGGTATCGGGCAATCGAGAAGGATCCGCCCACAGGTGCGTGTCCTATGAACTGGGTCTATGTGGGGACTGTTCAGAGGGATTATGTGCCGAAGAGATATGGGGGGACGATTCCGGTATCGGCTTTCGATTTTCGTTTGGCTGATTCCGATTATCCGGGTGGGTGGGTTCGCAGGCATCTAAAAAATGCCAGAGAGCGCATTCCGCAGTCAATCCGGAGATTCTGCACAAAAATTAAACATGCTCAATAGCGTATGGTGGGAACCACGTACGTGTTTAGCTATACTCAGCGACCGGCATAAACTGCGCTTTTTATCGACGGACCGAAAACCGATGCTACCCACAAATAAGGGCATAAGTTTTACTCATACGGTATAATCCAAATTTTTTAGCGTAATTTATGGA
>DAOVGE010000195.1 GCA_030672605.1 Methanosarcinales archaeon | reverse complement strand
CCTGATATCAGGATCATCCGATACCGCATCCACGAGATCCTTGTCAGTCTCAAGCCCGAGTGCACGGGCGAGCACGACGAAATTGATGCGCCCGGGAAGCGACGGGAATGATACCTCAAGTATCGATTTGCGCCCGCGCTCGACAACGGTCAGTGCCCGGTATCCGTACCGTTCCGAAAACACCTTAGCAATCTCGACCCGGTCCCCGTACTTGTGGTCTATTTCGGTCATGATCTTGTTCGGTGCAAGATCCTCAAGTGTCATGATCACCCGCTCGGTGCCGTTGGTGATGAAATACCCTCCCGGGTCGATCGGGTCTTCGCCATGTGATCGCAATTCATCATCAGTGAGTCCATGCAGGTTGCATGCCTTTGATCTGAGCATGATAGGCATAACCCCGATCTCTACGGCTCGAGCATCATCAGCTGCCGTTCGTGGCTCATTATCTGCCCCATCCTGCACAACAGTCATCTCGAGCTTGATTGGCGCCGAGTACGTGAGGTTACGCAGCCGCGCATCGGACGGAAACAACCGGTCGATCGCGCCATCCGCCTCCTTTACCACGGGATGACCGATTGTGATTGCGCCGAGGCGGACATACGTCTCTGCCCCATCGTCTATGCCACTGATCTCGGTCTCGATTTTACCCATCTCACCTATGACCTTTTGCAGACCATGATCTATGAATTCGTTGAATGACTTGACTTGATGTTGCACTATATTGTTCCGGGTAAAATATGCTCTGGATAATTTTTTTCGATCTAACATTCTTCCCTCACTCAATTACAAGGCGATAAAAGATGGATTCGCCAGCAGTTTCGCTCTTTTTGGTGATCTCGATTAGGTCATTTGCGTTCGCACCAATCTCCTTTATCACCGGATCGGTTATCCGGATCTTGGATAGTTTCTCTTTTTCGATATTGTATGTACTCAATAGCTCTTCTGCTTCATCATCATCAAGTATCCGATGCTTCGGAACCATCACATGGTCGAGTATGCTGAATCCTATCTGAATCCCTCCACGATATTGTAGTATGACGGGCTCGAAGGGATTTGAACCCTCGGCCATCGGGTTTCTACACGCAGCAGCAATGCCGCACACGTTAAAAGCCCGGTGCTCTGCCTAACTGAGCTACGAGCCCATACCCCTAAGTATCTAACCAGGACAAACAGCCAGAAAACTGCGGTATTGTTCACTAACAACCCAATGCATCCATGCATATTAAGATTTTCTTACTATATCAACACCGCGTTGACGAACCCTTCCTGTCCTGGTCGGTTGGTCACACGTGCCGACCCCTGACTTGTCTTGATAATCGCCCCTCTTGTGATGATATTTCGCCGGGTATAATATTGATTTGCAGGATTTCCCTCAACATTCTCGATCGCGCATTTCTGAGTTGTGCCATCAGCGGGATTGGTCACGTTCGCAACATCGCATCTGAAGAGGCGCATCTTCTGATTACCACCAAAGGTGCGCATCTTCTTGCTACGCATCGGTGCGAGATGAGTGTCAGTGGCTTCGCGCCCCATCTCGAACTTTCGTTTTCCACGCGATCGTATGATCCTTCCGCCACTTGGCTTGCGTCTCGAATCTCCTTGCCATAACATGTTTTGTTCTCCTGTATTACGCTAACAAGCGTCCCGACCGGGGATCGAACCCGGGTCTAAGGCTCCGCAAGCCCTAAGGATATCCGCTACCACATCGGGACTCGGATCAACCATTGTGCCTGCAGATTATTAAAGGTTATCTGAGTTGTGGGGAACGTGCTCAATACTATACGGTAGGAACGGTACTGTCTGAAAATCAAGTGGTTTGCCACCGCGGAGAACGCTGAGGGCGCAGAGTTTTGAGACCGTTTTCAACCCTCTGCTTTCCTCTGCACACTCTGCGGTAGAATCCAAGTGCATGGCGATCTCACTGAAAAAATCCTGGTTCTGACGTTTTCTGTGGTCACTAACGGTAGCTCCCCCGCGTATGCAAACAAACGCGGCGCATCTCTCCCAACTTTGCGTCTCTCTCGCCTTTGCGACCTTGCGTTAGATCAGATGAACACAAAGACGCGATGACGCAAGGGCGCAAAGATTGGAAACCACAGAATCCATCAGAATCAGAAAAAATCGAGAGTGCCGGTAGGAACCACAAGATTTCTGTGTTAATCTTGTGCAATCTCGTGTTTTTATATGTGGATATCCACATAATATTGTGTGAGCACGTCAGGGAGCACTCACCCGCGCGGTGGGGATCAATTCCAGGGTAACCCGTGCCCAACCATGCTCTCCTATCCTTCTACTGCAAGTTGCAGGATCATGCGTGCGTCGAGCACATTCACATATCCGTTCTCATCCATGTCAGCCGCGTTGTTGTACCCACCAGATACTGCGATCTTGAGCGCGATTAATACATCTGCCGACGTAACACTGCCGTCACGATTGAGATCTCCCTTCTGCGAAACAGCGGAATTGATCAGAGACTGTCCATTCCGATAGTAACTTCCACGTCCGGTGCCCCAGAGAACCCGCGCACTGGCAGTTCCCGGAAGATCGTAAGCCACAACACCGGAATGCGCCGTGTTCAAGACCAGTTCGAGGTCGGAATCACCGTCGATATTCGCAAGCGTTGGGGCAGCAAGCACACCGTTCCAGTTGCCCGACTTCGCAGGGGGCAGATCCATCTCGTGGATCACATTCCCGTTATAATCAAGGATATGGAGCTTGCCTGTGCGTTCGGTCCCTTTCTGAACCCATGAGCCGAAGATTACCTCTGCGTTCCCGTCGTTGTCAAGGTCAGCCACGACCGGCTCTGTTGCGAAGCGATAAAAGCCCTCTGATGAGTCGTATACCGAATATGGCCAGTTGCCGTGCTCGGTTTTGTCCAGCCAGAATGCATGCATCCGCCCGTCGTAGGAGGGGTAAAGGATCTCGATTCTGCCATCACCGTTGAGATCAACGGTCACGGGATTTGGCTGCACGCTCTCAATTACGCCATAATCCTGGATGATCGGCGCTCCAGTCTCAATCGGCGGTGTTGTCCAGTTAAACCCGTCTGCGTTGAACCGGCTGCGATCCGAATTAAAGATGTAGGGCGTGTTGTAGAGGTCTGTGTATGGACTGGTATGGCAGTCGTGAACGTCACCAATCACGACGATCTCGTTTACGCCGTCTCCGTTGACATCAACCACATTTGCAGGTCCGTTTGCGAAGTTCGCCCTTGTCGTAAACTCTGTGTAGCACGGACCCCACCCGCGGGTCTCGTATTCGAGATCGATGTATGCGGGAACCTCGCCCCAGTAATCCATGTCATGACCCGTATGGTCATGATACATCCCATTGGTTCCGATGTGAGTCCCGTCTGCCTCGTATGCGCAGATTGTGATCGTATCGGAGGGGACAATCAGTTCAGGCAGCCCATCGCCGTCGATGTCGCCTGCGCCGATGTTGTCGTTGTAGAGACCCGCGGCTGAGCCCTCTTCGCCGATTAACTGTGGCCAACCCGACCTGATGCTTCCGTCGTGCTCGAAGACCCAGACGTTCTCGCGGACCAACTTTGCAAGCCCGACCGCGATCTCAATCTCGCCATCACCGTCGAGATCGGATACGGCAAGCGAGCGAAACTCATTTCCAGCAGGTTGCTGTGGCCACCCCGGCTCGAAGTAGCCTTCGTTGTTGTAGACTGAGACGTAGCCACGACCGTGTGCGGTCACAATCTCAATTGCGCCGTCATTGTCCACGTCAGCGACAACGACTCCGGGCCATGTCCGCCCGACATTGTCAACGCTGTCCGGATCCTCGCTTCGATCGTGCCCGGACTTTGCGCGCCACAAAAGGTCGCCAGTCTCGCCGTTGAGCGCAACGACCGAGTAAGCCGAAGCAACAATCTCCATATCACCGTCAGAATCCAGATCAGCCACCGCTGGCGAAGAGTACCAGCCGGTCTCGCACCACGAACTGTAGCAGCCGCATTGCTGCCACTTGAGAACCGGTGCTGCGATTTCGCTTCCATCCACAGTACATGCCGCGGATGCCAGTATAGATAGAACTAGTATAGTACGGATTGCAATTCTCTTTTGCGTATGTATCACCTCTCGTTGTCTGATTGCCTCAGATGTTCGAGGGGTATATAATACTTACTGTACATAGCTCCTGAAAGATCCCTGTAGTCCCCGTCCGGATCTTTGACCATAACCGTGGCACGCACAGTTATTCGGGTTATGACTCCATGGTATGTCACTCCGCCGTATTCAAACGAGACATTGGAGCCCACTCGCAGATCGTACTTCTCATGGGCGCGCTCTGCCTGTGTCACCAGCCGGTGGGTGACATCAGTGTGTCCGAAGATGTCTCTGCTCATACGTTTGAAACGGGGGCTGGAACAGCTCGTGGAACCGAAGAGCAGAAGCTCCAGCAGATGGATTATCTCGTGCTCAAGTATGCGCATGGTCGCCTCGAGTCGGTCACGGCAGACGACACCGTTCACGGTCACCTGTCGCGTGACGCAATCAAACGTCTGGAAGATGAGCATTGTTGATAACACGATCGTATGCGTGCCGATTGCGTCCCTGTGTTCGATCTTTCCGCCTGCCCGGGTCATTCGATCCGATAGGCGAAAAAATATCTTGCCGCTGTAATTCTTGTTGAAAAATCCGTCAAAGAAATGGGTGTCGTACAGATCAAAGAGACGTGCAAGGTCGTCTGGTCCTATTGCGTTGAAGTTCCCCTGATCCATGTTTTTAGATTCCGCAAGGATCTGGCGGTATATCTTTCGGCGCTTCTTCTTAATCTGCCGGGGCGTATATTTCAGATTGGTTAAGTCTATCTTCATTCTATCAATCGGCGATGGTAACTCAGGTCACGCAATCACTGAACCACATGCATCCGCCGCTCTGTTTGCCCCTTCCACTCCGTATCAGTCGCAGTCCTGATCATGATCTTGTGCGCAGCAATTTCAGCCTTCCTCTTCGCATCGAACGCATCTCTGCCCATCGCAAGTGCGATTCCCATCCGCTCCTCAACGATCCACCCGCTATGGTATGCAAGCGGTTTTCCGAACATATAGATGTTAGTACCGGCAACAGTCATCGCATCGAAGAGACCCCTGTACTCGGGATCAAAACCCTGCGCAGGCGAGATTATCACATGAGATGCGGCAGGTGCGATCGGATCGAATAGCCGGTAGCCATCCTCGATTCGTGCGGGAATGGGAAGTCCCGCTGCCGCACGCACATGCAAGCCCCCTTCATTGAAGCCTTGCGGGTGCGAGATGTATGTAGTCATTCCGGTGTCGTGGGGACGTGGGGCGCACTCGTTGGCATATACATCGACTCTGCCGTCCGTCACCCTGACGAAGAGTTCGCATCCGAAGACTCCGACTCCGCCCAGCTCGTCAGTGATTCTCTTTGCCGCATCGTAGATCTTCTTCTCTGCCTCTTTTGCAAGCTCGGGGTCGCTCTCAACGGACTTTCCAATCGCATCCACGTTGTACGGCAGATACTCCTCGACATTCGGGCTCTGCCACGATGAATGGTAATCGCCATCGATCTGGTAATGCCCAATCGGCTTCGGGAACGTAGTCACAATCCGCTCTCCGTCCTCGTCCAGATGCCTGACCGCAAGCTCGGTCACCTCGGTCTCGAACGGCACATACTCCTCGATTATCGCCATCTCTCCAGACCCGCGGGTCTCGTATCTAGCAGCGGAAATTGCGTTCTCGATCTCCTCTCGCTTCTCGATAAAATAGGAGCCCTTGCCGCTGCTTGACATGATCGCCTTGGAAAAGCAGGGATAGCCGATCTTCTCAACTGCATCTGTAAACTCGGATAGGTCGTCTGTGCGTGTGTACGTGTATGCGCCCGTCTTGACACCCGATTTCACGATTGCCTCCCTGATGCGCTCCCGGTTCATCGCCGCGTATGTTGCGCGTGCATTCGGCGTTACCAGATAGCCGTCCTCCTCGAACTCAAAGAGGATGTCGAGATCGATCGCCTCAATCTCCGGTATGATGATGTCAGGTCGCTCCCGATCAACAATCGAGCGCATCGCATTCGCATCCATCATGTTGACAGTGTACGCTCTGTGTGCGACCTGCTGCGCGGGTGCACGCTCGTACCGGTCCACAGCGATCGTCTCCATGCCAAGACGCTGCGCTTCGATCACAATCTCCTTACCAAGTTCTCCCGCGCCGAACAATAGCAGTTTAAGCGAGTTCTTTTCGAGCGGGGCTGCGATAACGTCGAGTTTTTTCATAATATCCTGCTCCCGAGATCTGGGTTATTATTGGGTGTAAGGTATTTATCTGTTCTGGCGGATGGGTTTTGCCACTCTGCGGTTAAATTCCCGTTTGGCTCATGTTGTGTTCCATGTCAAGCAGTGCCGGTACAGCGAGGTCGCATGATACTGTTTTAGGTACCTGAGTAGTTCCTAATTTTTTTAGTATCAAGTATGTTACTCTTCCGGCATGCTCAGAAAGTTTTTCTGGTTCTGACGTTTTCTGTGGTCGATAACAGTAGCCCGCCATCACGTTGTAGCAATCGCGGGCGTCACTCCTTCGTCTTTCTCGTCTCTGCGACTTTGCGTTAAATCAAAGGAACGCAAAGACGCGAGGACGCAAGGGCGCAAAGGTTGGAAACCACAGAATCCATCAGAATCAGGAGTTTTTCAGATTCTTTTTCAGCCTCAACTCAGAGCCTCAACCTGCGAACGATCTCCGGGTTCCTCAGCATCTCGCGTGCCCGCCCCAGAATGATCCAGGATATCAGGATCATAAACGCACGTTTGATCCCGGATTCATCGGACGCATCATCAAAGACGCTCTTCGAGACTTTCCACAGCCCCGACACAGGGATAATCATAAATTCGCCCATTTTCCTCGTGATCTCGCTGTCAAGCTCCCATAGTTCCGGTTCCACCAGCGATGAATCGGTAAAACCGGCGGGATCACGGATCAATGCATCCAGTTTATCCGAATACTCCTCAATTTCGCATACGAAACCGGTATCATCGAACGCGCCCACGTTATTTGAGATGCAGACATCAATGAATCTCCCATTTTCAATTAAATTTACGATATAGTTGCATGCAGTCCCGGCTGCATCGATCATCTCATCGATGCCCTCACTCTCGGCACCGTGTGCGTGCTCGATTGCGTGAGCGATTGTAGTGCAGATGCCTGTGAGATAATGTGGCATGCAGAGATCACAGCCTGCCGGGAGGTCATTCATCGACCGGTTCACTGACTGCTGCAGTTCGCGGAGACGGTGCTGCTGTGCATCGGTCAATTGCGCTGCTACGGCAACTTCGATGGTTTCTGCGGCTTCGGATTCAGCCTTCGGTCTGGCCGCCTCTTCGACCACTTCCGCCACCTCTTCGGTCGCATCTCCAGTCT
>DAOVGE010000181.1 GCA_030672605.1 Methanosarcinales archaeon | reverse complement strand
TACTGATAATGTGGAAGAGGTCACAGGATTTGCAAAGGAGGAACTACTGGGCAGAAGTTTCTTAGAAACCGGAATCGTGACCGAAGAAAGTAAAGCCATGATAGCAGAGAATCTGGCGAAACGGAGGGCGGGGGTGAATGTTGCCCCGTGTGGGGTCGAGGTGCTCACAAAGGACGGGAGAAAACTACCTTTTGAGGTGAATGCGGCGCAGATCACCTACATGGAACAACCCGCAGACATGTTGATATTCAGAAACATAACCGAGCGAAAAAAGCTTGAGCAGGAGTTGCAGGGTGCGTTCGACAAACTGAAGGAATCCTACGAGGAGCTATCCATCCCCGTGATCCAGGTGTGGGACGGTGTGCTCGTGCTCCCGATCATAGGCATCCTTGACAACGAGCGGATCAACCAGTTGATGGAGACGATGCTTGCAAAGATCGTTGAGACACAATCAAGAGTTGTGATAATCGACGTAACAGGCGTGCGTTCCGTTGATACGAATGTTGCAACCCATCTGATCAACGTGACGAAGGCGGCAAAGCTGCTCGGCACAAAGTGCATCGTCACAGGAATAAAGCCGGAGGCTGCGCATACGCTTGTCGGGCTTGGCGTGGATATGTCAGAGATTACAACGAAGCGGTCGATGCAGGAAGGACTTAAACATGCGCTGCAGATCGCAGGAGTAGGGGGCGGGAGTTGACACGTGAATGAAACAAAGGAGAAGTGGCGGACGCTGATTGAAGAGATGCCAGTTGGGGTCATGTTGATCGATTGCAACAGAAAGATCAGGGATATCAACAAATCCGCTGCGGACATTATCGGCAGAGCGAAGGAAGAGATTCTCGGCAGGGTATGCCACGAGTTCGTCTGCCCGATGCGAGAGAATGACTGCCCGGTCTACAACCACGGAAAGACTCTTGACCGTGCAGAGGCGGTGCTTCTATCAAAAGACCGCGGGGGGGTTGCAATCGAGAAGACGGTGACACAGATTATGATGGACGGCGAAGAGATGCTTGTTGAGATGTTTTCTGACATCACCGAGCGAAAAGCCGCGGAAAAATCGCTTCGAGAGGGCGAAGAACGATTCAGGATGATGTTTGAGAACATGAGTAACGCCGTAGCCGTCTATGAGTCAGTTGGTGAAGGGGATGATTTCATATTCAAGGATTTCAACCGAGCCGGGGAGAAGATCGATTGTGTGAAGAGAGAAGACCTGATCGGTAAAAGCGTGCTCGACGTATTCCCCGGAGTTGTGGAGTTCGGACTTTTTGATGTTTTCCGGAGGGTGTGGCAGACCGGAGCACCGGAGCACCACCCCATTTCTTTCTACAAGGATGAGAAAATTTCTGGCTGGAGAGAGAACTACGTCTACAAGCTGCCGTCCGGCGAAATCATTGCGATTTATGACGATGTGACCGAGCAAAAGCAGATGGAGGGATCGCTCGCTGATAGCGAAGAGAAATACCGCACGTTAATCGAGGGGACTTCCGAAGGGTACTGGGGGCTGGACTCTTTGCATAAAACATCAGATGTCAACCCGGCGCTCTGCGATATGCTCGGGTACACCAGGGAGGAGATGATCGGAAGGTCGCCACACGACTTCGTGGATGAAGAAAATCTCAAGATATTCAAATACCAGATGGGGCGAATCGGAAGCACACTGCACCGTAGTTATGAGATCATGCTAAAAAAGAAGAGCGGAGAATGTATCCCTGTGTGGTTTAATGCAACCACAATCAGGGATGACAGAGGAGAGTTCAAAGGGGCTTATTCTCTGATTACCGACATCAGCAAGCGGAAATCCGCGGAAGATGCACTTCGGGAGAGCGAAGAGCGGTTCCGGGCAATCTTTGAGACGGCTCAGGACTCGATCTTCATCAAGGATCGCTCGTTCAGATATACCCAGGTAAATCCGGCGATGGAGAAACTTTTCGGAGCCCCGGTCTCAGAACTGATCGGAAGGACCGATAATGAGCTTTTCGGGGAGGAAGCGGGAGTGCACATCAGGGACGTGGACTCGCGGGTTCTTGGTGGCGAGATAATCGATGAGACGGACAACAAACCGGTGGACGGGGTTCCAAGAACGTTTCACACAATCAAGGTGCCGATACGGGACAGCTCCGGTGGGATTGCCGGGTTGTGTGGCATTGCCCGCGACATAACTGAGCAAAAGGAACTTGAGCGGAAGCTGCACGATTCGTTCGGCAAACTGATGAAGTCTTATGAGGAGCTTGCAATCCCTGTGATTCAGGTTCACGACAGCGTGCTTGCAATTCCGATCATGGGCGTTCTCGATGACATGCGCATCAACCGGTTGACAGAGACGATGCTGCACAGGATCGCTGACACGAGGTCATTGGTCGTGATACTTGACCTCACAGCCATCCGGTCAATCGACAGCGATGTTGCAAACCACCTGCTCGAAACGGTTGCGGCGGCACGGCTTCTTGGTGCAGAGTGCATCCTCACCGGGATCAGCCCGGGGGTTGCGGCGGCAACGGTGCGGCTGGGTCTGGATGAGATGGATCTTGTGACACGCGGGAGCCTGCAGGAGGGGCTCGCGTATGCGATGCAGAGGGTTGGCGGGGGCGGCAGAAGGGGTGGGTGAAAGCCGGCTCACCATAAGTGTCGCGGCGTCATCTAAAAATCCAGTGATCTGCGCGTGATTAGGGAACTCACAATAGTAAGACTCTTTTTAATTTATTCTGGTCGGATGAAAAACATAATGCCAATCCTGCAAACACTGGTACGATTGGATTGGCGGTATGTGTTTAGCTGAGATGAAAAAACCACGAGATTTGTAATGGTCAATCTGACCATGAACACAAGAGCGAGCGATGCTCATACATAATCAACAACAGGAGGATTTTTGTTCTTCGCGTCTTTGCGCCCTCGCGTCTTTGCGTTCTCATTCTCCGTTTAACGCAAAGTCGCAAAGTCGCAGAGACGCGAAGAGTATTGTCAACCCATGTCTCAACGTTTTCCGTGTTGTTGCACATCCGACTGACCATTACAAAAAACCACGAGATTTCACGAGATTAACACAAGAAGATGGTAGTCTTTCTCGTGGAAATCTGTGCAATCTCGTGGTTATACTCAGCGACCGGCACAAACTGCGCTTTTTATTGACAGACCAAAAAACGATGCCACCAAAAAACAAGGGCATGAATTTCACTCATACGGAATAATTCAAATTTTTAAGTGTAATAAATAGATTATGTGGGCGTAGATTCGTGTAATTCGCGATATTCGTCTGAATTCGTGATTTTATCATGAATTGCACGAATGGACGAATCCCACGAATTCAATATCAACTAATTTGAAAAAGCTCGGGTCTGTGCCGATGTGAAGTATAGCTAAACACGTACCCATTAACTATCATGGATTGGTACACTACCGATGATTTTGAGCATCTATGAAACAGCGAAGAAGAAATGATGGTTGTGAGGTGGGGGATTCCCAAAAGTGCGCAGTTACATCCAACGGTTGGATGAACAAGGATTCATCCGAAATTAGCCGTGAATGGACCTCACCACATCCATGGCTCACTCCCGAACCAGCCTCGCCTTCTCTATGACCAA
This sequence comes from Methanosarcinales archaeon, assembly GCA_030672605.1. Taxonomy (GTDB): domain Archaea; phylum Halobacteriota; class Methanosarcinia; order Methanosarcinales; family Methanogasteraceae; genus Methanogaster_C. The sequence continues at coordinate 4,021 of DAOVGE010000181.1, read as the reverse complement.
TTGCCCGCTCATTGTCGGCTCATCCCAGACCTTCCTCGACTCAACAACTACGACCCCCTCCTTGAAAAGCGGACAATTGGTGACGAATGTTTCAAACTCGCCACCTTCGCCGCCGGTGCAGACATAACAGGTGCCATGCAGGTCACATAGTTCATTAAAAACCCCCCTGTCCACTCTGCGCCCGAGCCACTCCTCTGTAAGACCGTAAGCGGCAACAGCCGCAATCATCACCTCAAAACCTGCGTCAAACATCTCATTCCAGAGTTCTTTTGGATTTCGCTTCCAGAGCGGCGCCAGACTCAACAGACCGAGTTCATAACAGATGCGATCTACCCGTTCCTTCTGATAATTGGAGTATATCGCCCCTGATACCACACCTTCCACACCGTACTCGGCTTTTGCCTCCGCCAAAGCGTCTGACAGGTCGGAAAGCTCCTCTTCCTTCTTCCCGATGGTCTCCTTGAAGATCAGGGGAATCTGCATGCTCTCTGCCTGAAGCCGAACAAGATCGATGTTCGGGACGTGGTACATATAGGACTCAGGGTTGAGCGATTTTATCGCAACAATTGCCGCGATCTCATCCTCTTCACTCTTACCGGCAAGATACGCAGCGTACAAGCCGTCTTTACCGCCCGAAACCAGTGCTGCCAGCTTCATCTATTATGGGGGATACCGAATTTTCGGATATGTGTGGTGTGATTGCGCTCTTCCTGAATACCAGACCCGAACATGCCGCACACATCAGCAACTGATCAGATCGTGCTTCACATCCACAAACTCGCTTGCGCCTGCGCTCACAGTTCCGCCCCTAGCAACATCTTTTGCTTTCTCAACGATCCGCTGAACTGTTGTAACCGGAATGTCGCGTCCACCAATTCCGACCACGAACCCGAGCACAGGGACGTTGATATCTGTGTTATGCAGACCCGCCTTGATCTCGGTTGTGACCGCGCCCTCACCAGTTCCAAGTGAGATGTTCTTGTCAAGCACAACAACAACTTTCGCGTCTGCGATAACCTTCTTGATCTCGTCGATCGGAAACGGTCTGAACGCACGAATCTTGAGCAGTCCTACCGGGACGCCTTTGCTTCGCAGGTCATCAACCACATCACGGAGCGTTCCGATTAGGGAACCCATTGCAACCAGAATGATCTCTGCGCCGTCTGTTTCGTAGGTATCGATCAGACCACCGTAGTATCGTCCGAATGCCGATTTGAATTTGCGTGCGGCGTCTTCTATCTTCGGTCGTGACGCATCCATCGCCTGCTCCACCAGATACCGAAACTCCATGTAGTACTCAGGGTCAACAAACATGCCGAATGATTCCGGATTTTTTGGGTCAAGTGCCCGCACCGGCGTAAACCGCGGGAGGAATTTGTCTACAGCCTCCTGGTCGAGCAGGTCAACAGGCTCGAATACGTGCGACAGAATGAATCCGTCCATGCAGACCATCACCGGAAGCGATACGTCCGGATCCTCTCCGATCATGTACGCCTGCACCGTCGTATCAACAAGCTCCTGGGCATCCTCGATGTAGAGCTGAATCCAGCCGGTATCCCGCTGCGCCATACTGTCCTGATGGTCGTTCCAGATGTTAATCGGCGCCGACATCGACCGATTCACAATCGTCATCACGATCGGAAGCCGCATGCCTGCTGCATTGAAGAGCACCTCGTGCATCAGCGCAAGTCCCTGCGATGTGGTTGCCGAGTATGTCCGTGCGCCTGCCGCGCTCGACCCAACGAGTGCAGAGAGCGCTGAAAACTCACTCTCGACGTTGACGTACTTTGAGTCGATTGCACCATCCGCAACGAACTGCGAGAGATCCTCCACGATATGGGTCTGCGGTGTGATCGGATATGCCGATATCACGTCAGGTCTACACATCGCAGCCGCATGCGCAACCGCGTACGAGCCTTCGACAACCTTTCTCCCGCTCTCCAGTTTTCCAGTCATTTCTCCTCCAGAATCATTTCTATGGCGCCCTTTGGGCATTCCCTTGCGCATATACCGCAGCCCTTACAGTAATCATAATCAGCTGTGAATGTGTCACCACCCTCTCTCTTGTGCACGATGCCCTCCGGACAGAACGTTTCGCAAGTCCCACACCCGTTGCACAGTTCCGCGTGGTACACCGGAATGAAAATCCGCCAGCTTCCGGTCTTGTTCGCAATGGTTGTTCCCGCCTCTCCGATCGGTGCGTGTGGAATCATGAGCCCACCACCCTATCATACGCGTCCTGTACAGCATCAGCGTTCTTCTTTCCGACAGTTCCCGGGAACCGGTTGCGTACAGCGTTTTTGATCGAATCCGCTGTGACCTCACCGCTTGCGCCTGCAAACGCGCCGAGCATAACCGTGTTCATGATTGGCTTTCCGATGATGTTAAGTGCTATTTTGGTCGCATCAATCGTCCTAACCTCTGCGTCGGTCTCGAGGTCAAGATCCTCGGGTCTGTGCTCGGTATTGACGATGATCATGCCTTCAGCCTTCAGTCCGCCAGCAACATCGACCGCTTCGATCAGCGTTGAGTCCTGCACGATCACATAGTCAGGGTCGTATATCTGGCTGCGCAGTCTGATCGTGTGATCTGATAAACGTACAAAAGCCATCACGGGCGCGCCCCTTCGCTCTACACCGAATGAGGGGAATGCCTGACTGTACAATCCATCCTCAAATGCCGCAATCGCAAGCAATTCAGCAGCAGTGACCGAGCCCTGCCCGCCGCGACCGTGAATCCGAATCTCCTTCATGGTTGTATGTGCTCATGGTTTATGTATAAATTTATCGGATTCGCGGGGCTGTCAACTTGCCCGGATATTGTGCCGGAACTCTCGGTTTATGTCGGAACAATGTCAAGATCTGATAACTTTGCAACCCTGGAGGTAGGTTACGTTTAGGTGCTATGGTGCACCGGATATAGTTGCATGGAGCGATGCAGTCAGCGTGGTTAGGCGTATGATACCGATGTTGGCGATGATGTTAGCTTGCTACAGTGAACCTGCTGAAGCGCAGTGGCGCGATGAACGGCATGGAGTCGCGATTACAAAAGTCTTGGACTTGAGTGTGGGGTATAGTGCCCGTGGATTTGCTAAAGATGTTGAAAATTGGGTACTGCAGGAACAGATATAAATGAATGATAGCTAATAATGTCCTACGGTGGACGATCATGATAAGTGAAATGGACAAACGGATTATTACCCATTGTGCGGAAAAATACAAAGTTTCCTCCATTTATCTATTTGGGTCGTCATTGGATGAGGGTAGTGAGCCTAACGATATTGACCTGGCAGTAGAAGGAATAAGACCCAAAGTCTTTTTTAAATTTTATGGTGAGTTAATGAGAAATTTATCTAAACCTGTGGACCTTGTAGACTTATCTAGGAAATCATTATTTAATCAAATGATAGAAGAAAAAGGAGTTAAAATCTATGGATGAATTGCTTCGAGAAGTTCAGGCTGAAAAAGAATATGTTTTAGATACATTTCGAGCATTAAACGAAGCATTGCAGCGAAAAGAAAAGACCGTCGTTGAGTTAGCTGCTATCTCAACATTTCTCCAAAATACGTACAATGGAATAGAGAACATACTCAAAAGAGTATTAAAATTTAAGGGAATATCCATCCCTGCCTCAGAATCCTGGCACAAAGATTTGTTGGATTTATCAGTTAATAATCAAATAATTTCACTTCAACTTTCAAAGAGACTCGATGAATATCGTGCGTTTCGGCATTTCTTCATTCACGGATATGGGGTACTGTTAGACAAAGAAAGATTAATGCCGCTTGCTGAGAGTTTGTCAGATTTGTGGAGAGATTTTGAGTTTGAGATAGCTACATTTATGGAATCATTTGAAAATGAACCTTCTTCGAGTGAATAACCCGACTTTCAGTGAATTGGAACAAACATCTTTTTTGTCGTCACGATTTTAGAGGTTTTTCGCTGCAAGGATTGAGTGACCTGAAGATCCACCTACCAGATTAGGTAGTGTTATCAGAGAGAAATGCTCTGATAAAACATG
>DAOVGE010000110.1 GCA_030672605.1 Methanosarcinales archaeon | reverse complement strand
TTCGCTTTGGGGTGTGCTTGCAATAGCGTAAGCCGTGCCTCAAAACATTGAATAAAAGTAACTACTCAGGTGCCTAAAACAGTATCATGCGACCTCGCTATACCGGCACTGCCTGACCCGGAACACAACATGAGCCACACGGGAATTTAACCGCAGAGTGCTGCTGATGGACGCGGAGGAGGATACAACTCTCGCGTTCCTCAGAAGCCCATCAGCGGTTATTTTTCTTGCCAGAAAGCATAGAATCACAATCGGGAGACAAATCAACATACCGGAGTAGTTACGTCAAATCGTTGTTATTCTAAACTGACTGAGATGAATTACAAGTCGATTCTCCCGACGGCAGCCTTGAGGATCATGAGAGCGTCCGCGGATGTGAGTCTGCCGTCCCCGTCCATGTCCCCCAGCATCCGCCCGATGCCTTGCGGGTTTACCCAGTGCCCCCGCAGGGGTGTTGTTGTCTGCGTCCCAGACGTCGGGCACGCCATCACAATCGGTGTCGGTGGCTGGAATGGTGTCCGGTTGCGGCTCTTCTTCACTGCGGATTGCCGGATAGAACCGGTACTCGGCGAACGCATCACCATCGTCATCCCCTGCGACGTGGAATACAATGTCGCCCATGATCCTGACACAGACCCCGCTCGGAATCCCTGGCGCAGTCTTGATCATGAATTGCGGGTAACCCCCCTCCTTTTTCTTCTTTGTTATGGCGCGGGTTTTCGGATGTTCTGAAAGATCGTTCCATGCCCAGGAATGATGTAGTCAGCGATCTCAGTGATCGTCCGCTGGCTTCTGCGGGATTGCTCAATAGAAAAGAAATCAGCGTTGTAATCCCAGAACTTCCCCTCCAGATAGTAGGACTGTGATACAATGGCATCTCCTGCAACGACGATGCAGGGATTCTCGATTCTGACGGCACATTCGCCAAACACCCCCCTCATCTGCTGTGTGATCTCGTCTGGCGAGAGAACAAGCGATGCATGGTCTCTGGTGTGTCCCGGCGTTGCCATCACCATGACCCCCTCTGTCACATCCTCCAGGTCGCCGATCTCCCGGCACTCGAATGCGAGCCCCTTATGCGATCGGAGCGCCAGAATCTCTGCTTCATCAAAGAGACTCAGATTTCCGAAGTGATCGCCATGCCAGTGCGTGATGAAGACGGAATCGATGTCCTCCGGGCGGAGTCCGTGATCATTCAGTGCGTTTATCAGGCGTCTTCGGTTTCGTTTCCTGTTTTTTTCGGCAGAGTTCTCCTCATAGTCAAATCCGGTGTCAACAAGAATCTTTCTGTCGTCTGTCTCTATGTACACGACGTTCGATCCAGCGCCGATCCCGCAGAAGTATTTCATGGCTCTCACGCTCGGGTCGGGTATCTCGAACGACTCGAATGCGAGCGTACCGATCTTGATCAACTTTATCTTCCGTATCGCCATTTTTACAGCCCCTTCGCAGCATCCGTACGTGTTTAGCTAACCACGAGACTACACAGATTTCCACGAGAAAGTATGAGGTGGCAAGATATAAAATGCAAACCCAACCAGTATCTTGTGTTAATCTCGTGAAATCTCGTGGTTTTTCGCCTCATCCAAACACATACCAGCATCTTAATATTAGTCGGACATCTGACTACATAACAATGACCCCCACCCGCATCCTCGTAATCTCGGACACACACGACCACAGGCTGCCAGAGAACCTGATTCCCATGCTCAAAAGTGCGGATATGCTCGTGCATGCGGGAGATTTCACATCGGTTGCGTGCTACGAGTATCTGGCGGGCATAAACGATATTTATGCAGTCCATGGCAATTCCGATTGCGCAGAGCTTAAAATGCGTCTTCCTGAGCGAATCACATTCGATGTGGGCGATATCACAATCGGGGTCGTTCATGACGGGCAGTTGTCCCTGGACGGAACCACAGGGCTATGGTATCTTGCAAAGGAGCTCGCAGTCGATGTGATGATCGTTGGGCATGTGCACACCCCGTTTATCGAAAAGTCTGATGTGCTGATCGCATGCCCGGGCAGCCCGACTGTTCCGAGGCTCGCTGATCGGTCGGTAATGGAACTGGTTGTCGAGGGGGATCAGGTTCGCGGGCAAGTGATTCCGCTCGGTGCGGGCGCGTGTTTTGTGGGTCGGTGATTGTGACTCTGACCCGAACTCGTCAGGACTGATATTACCTCGGCAGTTCCCGTTATGGCTGTAAACGCATACAAGCGAAGGCTTGTTTATTTGCCATTTCGCGAACATTTTCTGATATTGTGTGCTTCTATTCGCCACGCCATAAGGCAAATCAACGACAAGCGACGGTATAATTCCAGACCGCTTGGATGAAAATAAAATAAGAGAGCGGGAATTGCTAATATTACATGACTTTTGGGTATCCTGATTTTGCTGCCAACCCAACTGAAACAAAACAATCTATACTTCACACCGCCGCAAAATGAGTTTTTTGCAAATGTGTCAGTGGGATGTGTTGACACACGCAAAAGACGTGACGATAGAGATAACTCCCTTTGCGCCTTTCTCGTTAAGTTGGAGAACAAAAACGCGAAGGCGCAAGGGCGCAAAGACGCAAAGATTGAATAAACCTATAGATCGGCCACCATATTGTATGTGCCTCGGTCTTGTGTATCCATGGTCAAATTGGCAAGTACAAAAATCGCAGTTTATACCGGGTGCTGAGTATAAAACACGTACCTCTTCTTTGTGGGTGGGTAATCTTGTCAATGATACGGATGCCCTGAAATTGTTCAAACTGGATAATGAAATCTGCACGTCGAACTGATTTAGAATCGTGCCCTGTAAAAAACATACACTAACAGGTTGTTTTGACTCTTCAATCTTGTGGATAGTGCTTAGAATTTCGTATATTCTCCCCTCTTTTGACATTCGGTATGAAATATGTGTTCAGCCCATATAATGGCATCTCATCCAGGATGGTAAGAAATTTGATTTATCCGAAAGTTATATGACACAAACATCACGCCAGCCCCCCGAAGTCGCCAAACCCCGCACTTAAGTTTGTAGCATGTGCATTGCGATTCATCGTTCCACGCGTTCCGATGGTACCATTTCTCCGAAACTGCCATATCCACACCCCGACAGAGCCATGATAACACCCACAAAGCACAATCGCCTCACAATCACTCCTGGTGTTTGTGGGGTGCATTGTACGGGCACCATGTGCCATTATACAATTTTCTGGTTCTAACGTTTTCTGTGGTCGATAGCAGTAGCCCACCCTCACGTTGTAGTAATCGTGAGCACCACTCCTTCATCTCTGCGCCTTTGCGCCTTTGCGTTAAATCAGAGGAACGCAAAGACGCGAAGGCGCAAGGGCGCAAAGGTTGGAAACCACAGAATCCATTAGAATCAGGCAATTTTATGATGTATACAAAGCTATCGTCACGGCAAAATCTCCGAAATACACTGTTTCCGAACGAGAAGATTCCGGAGACCCTGAAAAATGTCGGATCGGTCTTGAAACGCGCTGATATTCCTACTCAATCAGCTTCCGGATCGCGGGCAGATCGACACAGCCCTCAACAACCTCTGCGAACTCCCTGATCCCATCCTCCCGACTCATAACATCAAACGAGACATCCTGCAGCGAGATTCCTTTTTTGGCATAGATATACCCGAACAACGCCCTTCTCACATTCTCATTCTCGAAGACGCCATGCAGATACGTCCCGAACACAAGCCCGGACTCGCTGATGCAGCCATCGTCCTCAAAGACCGGGCTGGATGACACGGTCTCGCCGGTATGTATCTCGTAACCGGACACGGTCTCGCCCCTGATACTTCCTATGATCGGTCCGCCCGCAGTCACCTGCTTCACCACCTGACGCGTCTGTTTCTCGTAGCTCTCAAATCGTGTCACAACATCGAGCAGCCCCATTCCGGAAACCTCGGTTGCGCGATCCTCAAATCCACAGTCCAGAATCGTTCTGCCAAGCATCTGGTATCCGCCGCAGATCCCTATGACCGGAACCGCTCCTCCTCTCGCAATCTCGATTATCCGCTGGTCCATTCCGTGCGCCATAATCTCCAGAAGGTCAGCGGTCGTATTCTTCGTTCCGGGAATGATGATTACGTCAGGGTCTCCGAGGTCTGAATCGAGCGGGACGTATCGCACGTTTGCGAATGATTCGAGCGGCTCAAAGTCTGTAAAATTCGAGATGCGAGAGAGGCGTATGACCGCAATATCGATTGGGTGATGAGCTGTCTTCTTGTCCGAGATTGAGACTGAATCCTCGGATGGAATTGCGATATCCGCATAAGGAACGACTCCGAAGACCGGCAGCCCGGTGAGCTCCTCGAGCTTGCGGACTCCGGGCTCTAAAATGCTATAATCGCCGCGAAACTTGTTGATGATGAACCCCTTTACAAGCGCTCTTACGTCGTCGGGGAGCAGCGCCATTGTTCCGTACAGGCTTGCGAATACGCCGCCACGTTCGATGTCCCCGACCAGTATGATCGCGGGTTTGACCGATCTGGCGCATCCGATGTTCACGATGTCCCGGTCGTAGAGATTGATCTCGGCTGCGCCCCCCGCGCCCTCGATTACGATGAGATCGTACGTCTCTTCGAGCCGCGCAACCGCATCGTCCACGACACCGGATATCTCATCGATCGACTCGTAATAATCGCCTGCTTCCCGATCGTACGCTGGTCTGCCAAGGATTATCACCTGCGATGTATGATCGCCTTTTGGCTTCAGTAAAACCGGGTTCATGTCCACAGTCGGCTCAATTCCAGCCGCCCACGCCTGTATCGCCTGCGCAATCCCGATCTCACCGCCGTCCTCTGTGATCCATGAGTTCAGGCTCATGTTCTGAGCCTTAAACGGCGCAACCGACGCGGATTTTGAGAATATGTGGCATAACGCTGCGACCAGTACACTCTTTCCCACATGGGATGCAGTTCCAAGGATCATCAGATGTTTCGGCATAGTGGTTGGGATATGTGTGCAGATGATTTATTGGTTTGTGTCGCATCACAGTTTCTCACAACCGTCCATGTTATTTTGTTAGTCCACAACAAAATGCCATTGATCCGTGGTATATAACTATTTTGAGCACCGCTATCGGATTAATATGTATACTACAAAACAACATATATGCATAATCGTAACTTTCGCAGTTGCACTGATTTCGTGCTGCTGCGCCCCTGTGAACGCATGGTCAAATGGCGGCTACAGCGATAGTTCGGACAATGTGAAGTATGGCACACACGACTGGATTGCAGAGCACGCGCTTGACTTTCTGCCAGCAAACGAGAAACAGTACATAGCTGATAACCTCAACTGGTACCTGTACGGAACAGAACTGCCTGACAACCCATATCCTGATGATGGCATCGGCGACAAAGCCAAACACCACGTTTATTTTCATGAGAACGGCAGTCTCATGGATGATAAGTCCGCGGTGAGAGCACGGGACGTTTATAACGATACGCTGTCGTTTCTGAGCAGCGGCGATCATAGAAACGCGTCGAAGCACGCCGGCATCATGACGCACTACATCGTCGATGTGGCGGTCTTCGGGCATGTGATGGGTGCAAAGACTGATTGGGGTTCTGAGGAGCACCACAGCGACTACGAGAGTTATGTCCAGCGCAGGACTGATGACTACGTCTCAGCGGCATTTGATCCATACATCGAGTTTGACGGGTCGCTGGAAGAGGTGAGTGCGTACGACGCAACAATTTGGATAGGTAACGACACGACATTCGATACCGATCGCGAAGGACACGGATGCATCTGGATGGATACGCATTACAACTGGAGCGACCCCGAATTCAGAGATGAGTGTGGAGAATCTCTCAATCTTGCGATCAACGCAGTCTCTGATGTCCTCCACACGCTCTACATCGAGGCGCACCAGACACAGCCACAGCGCGGAGACCTCAACGGTGATTGCCAGGTAACATCAGCCGATGCGCTCATCGCGCTCCGGATGGCAGCAGAACATGAGTACAGCGACGGTGCGGACATGAACAGGGATGGCAGAGTGACATCGGTTGATGCGCTCGCGATCCTGCAGGATGCAAGCGGAGGGTAGGCGGACTGAAGGTGGCATCACAGATTGTCAGGGGATGGGGGGGTGTGGGGTTGTGGGAGTATGGCAGCGTCTGCTATCCGAACGTTTCACCGACCACCGTATGTGCAATTGGGGGCACGCATCACATTGAAGAGTTGCTCGGCTGCCCCCTTACCGCAACCCATCTCAATCTTCCTTCGGAGATTGTGGCTGCCGCGGCGAGAGCGTAGTACCCAATCACTGAAAAGACACGCAAGCAACGCACGACCTCAATTGGCATTTCATGCATCCACGAGTGTGGGTGTAATCGGTTAGCTTTATTATCACATCCGATAACACTATTTTGTGGAATATGGATACGTATGCAGATCGCAAGCAAAGCCATGCGTCCCTCTGCTCACGCCCGCGAAAGACATGCAAAGGGGACGCGGAGTCTGTGAGCGAATACCATGCCACAACACAAAAAATTATCCGGGTTGATGCAAAGCCATGACAACATTCAGATACCTGATACTCTGTATTCTGCTGCTCGCCCAACTCCCATCGGCAGAAGCGGATTACACATTCGATGGCAACCCCCTCGTCCCTGTGAAACACGGCACCGTCTCCGGTGGAATCTACGTGGACGGCGGGCACGGCTGCGTGGATGAGATGCCCTACACCCAGAGCTTCAACGTGCCCGGTGACGTGGTCTATGCCCGCCTATATGTCGGTATCTGGGGCGGAAACCCGGATTACACCGGAACGGTCGAGACCGCGGTCAATGGGCAGACGCTCGGGACGCTGAATCTTGCTGGAAAGGCAGACACCAACCCAAACGTGATGTGCACAGGCTACGGGGTCTACCTTGTGACGTACAACATCTCACAATCGTATCTTGCGGCTGGTACCAACACCGCAACGGTCACAACTGCGGGCAACATCGATGGCAGGCTATACGGGATCACGCTTGTTGCAGTCTATGAACGCGGAAACGGAAACGGGGGCGAGGATGCATCAGCGGTTGAATACTGGATCAATTGCGGGCACGAGAACCTGAACCACAAGACGCCGCACGATTCCTGCACCACTTCTTTCTCCGCCGCAACGTCCACATACCCGAATGCAAGCCTGTTTGTCGGGTATCTGTGCGGAAGCGCTGGAGAGAAAGATTATCTCTACATGAACGGGGATCAGATCGGGGACGACGATGTGGCGGACAGCATGGACGACACTGCTTACAACTTCGATCTCAAGACATTCGATGTCGCTTCCCACTTTGACCCGTCAGGAAACACACTGTTATTTGAGCGGGGCGATGAAACAACGGTTCACCCGTTCGTTGCGGTGCTTGCGCTGCAGAACGGCACGACACCGACACCACCTCCGCCTGATGACACAAAGCCTGATCTGGTGATTGCGGAGATCAAGACGCCAAGCAGAGTGTTTGCGGAGAAGAACAACACAATCGAGGTTGTCGTCCGAAATCAGGGCGATTATGATATATGGGATGCGTTCACTGTCGAGCTGACCGCAGACGCAATCTCTCTTGGATCGGTTCGCATCTCTGACCTTGGCGCAGGCGAGAATGAGACCGTAGAGTTCACCTGGAATCCGGATGAGACGATCAGGTACACGCTAAAAGCAAACGCGGATGCAAATAGCGTGATTGATGAGTCGGACGAGACGAACAACGAGGACATCCTTGCTGTTGATGTGGTTGAGTGGATGGGGTACTATGGCGATGACGCAATTGAGACGTTTGAGCATGGCACAATAAACGGCAGTGTCGTGTACACCATCGGAAACAGCAGCTACTCGGGCGAGATGAGTCTTGATGATGAGCATGCAGTCGAGTGCAACCTGACGCTCCCTCTCAATGCAACCGCCCGGAACGCACGGCTGTATGTGTACTGGACCTGGGGAAAAGAGGGCACCACTGGCAGGGGTGCCGATGTTGAGGTCACCTTCGACGGTCGCACTATACCTGCGGACTACCGGTACACCGATCGGAAGGGCTATGATCCGTACGATTATCCGAGCGGCACGTACTGCTACAATGTGACAGATTACATCGAGGATGGAAACGGCAGCAGGATCAATTATACCGCGGTTGTAAAGAATGCAGGCACGGGCTATGCAACGTTTGCGGTCTGTGGGGTCAATCTCCTGGTGGTCTATGAAGACATGAAGGAGCCGGAGATCGAGTACTGGATAAACGAGGGTTGCGATATCATCTATTCTTATGATGCGGATGAGATAACCCCGGAGGATGCGACGACGAGAATCGCTTTTCCTGGCGTAATCGATCTCGCAGAGGTTAAGAGGGCAACGCTCACAACGTTTGTGACCGGCGGAAATGAGGGTGGCAATGAACTCGGATTCAACAGCGAGGTCTGGGGTGCGGTGTACAACGGCGACCCTTATGACGATCTTGCAATCGATGAGCGTTGTGTGACCGACCATCTGAATGTAAGCTGCAATTACGCAACAATCTCAGAGATCGACGACCACGGCATGGTTCCAAGCACCGCACTCCTCATCCTCGAACGCAAACAGAGGGCGCCGGAACCGGACGAGGTCCCGATCGCAGTGGGCGAGATCACGGAGATGGGCATACACTATATCTCAAATGATACCTTCGGCGCAGTTTATGGAACGCTCAGGTTTGCAATCCAGGACCAGTTCGACCGGGTCGTCGGATACCGGAAAGCAGCAGATGTTGTGATCTGTGCGGTCCTCGAAGATTGTAATCCCGATTACGATTTCTGGATGAATGTCACAGCAACCGGGAACCCCACACGAACGCTGAGAATCTTCACTGATCCCTACACCAATGAGACACAGGAGTATGTGACCGAGATCTGCTTCTGTGATGAGGACTGCGATTGCACCAACGACTACAACGAGACTGCGGTTTATCGGACCACCACCAGTTATGATGGCACGTTTGCGCTGCGGCTGGATAAGGGGATGTATAGCGTCTATGCCAGATACTGACACTGACCGATGGAATATTGTGTCGATTGTTGTTGTCGTGGTCGCGTTAATTTCAATTATGTTGAATGTATATTTTTATCTCTCGGATGATTCCGAGATGCCGCCCTGTGCCGATGATGCGACAAACAATTCCAACATGTCGAATATGTCAAATCTCTCGGACGAAAACGGGACGCGGATGCACAAGATTGCTGTTGTTGTGGTAACAGCGGGCAGCACAACCGAGATCGATTGAAGATATACCACTCCGCAAGTGTAATTTGGAACTCTGCATGGCTGCAACAGAGTATGACTGTAACAGAGGTCACAGAGAGCGCCGAGGGGGTCGAGGTGCGGAAAAGGCATCTCTGTGACCGCTATGCCCTCTGTTGCGGAAAGTTACAAAAAACAGATACGGTTTAGTATACGTCCGCGAGAGGGTAACACTTATGTGATGTTATGATTCAATTATAAACACAGCAGTAAGTGTTATCACTCTGCTAATATCTCGAACCGATTCAAAGGTTCGTGATATGGGGACACAGGAGGTCTAACATAAATGAAAACCAATATATCCGTGATATGCATCGCTCTCTTGATTGCGATTGCAATTGTGATCACGCCTGCATCAGCGGCTCCGGATCTAAACGTGACTGACGTTCTCGTCAACCCGGGCGACGAGCGCAGTGGGGACATAGTCAGGGTCTATGTCAATCAGAGCAACAACATCTCTGCAATCGTGTACAACACCGGACCTGACAATGTGGCCGGTGATTTTGACGTCTGCTTCGAAGCAGACGGAACTACAATCGGTTGCACTGCTGTAACAGGCGGTCTCACCGCAGGCACGAACACCACTGTGAACATCGACTGGACACCATCGTGTGCGAATTATCCGGTTGCGCCGGGTTTTCCGCCACAGTCGCTCGCACTCACGATAAGCGTGACTGCTGACTGCAACTGCAGTAGCTGTCCGAACTGTCCGGATGGGAGCTGTGGAAAGATAACCGAATCCACCGAGGCGAATAACACGTTCTCGAAGGTTATCCCGGCTATGCAGACATTCTCCGGATATGATGTCATCGGTGGTGTCGCAAACAACGGCTACGGGAGCAAGAACTTCGACTGCAACGCCACAGAAGAGCCGCTGGATCAATTCAGGTATTATGATCTGGTTGGCGGCGGTGTGGAATACAACGTGAGCGGCGAAAAGGTCAGTACCTTTGCTCCGCAGGCAACCAGTACAAGGGTCCACCACATCGATCTGCCAGCTGGCGCAACCGTGCAGGATGCAAGGCTCTATGTCTACTGGTATGACAAATGGGGCAACTACAAGACGTATCCTGGCGGATGTCTGGCAAATCTGGACGTGAACTTTGGCGGCACGGATCTCGCGCCTGAAAAGGTGCATCAGGACTCAAAGGCGTTCGGATACTATCAGTCACCAAAGGGAAGTTCTGTCTTCGATGTAACCTCGCTTCTGAGCGGGTCAGGAGACTACACAGCGGTCGTTAAGAACATGGAGTCTGTCGGAGGCAACAATACGACGCTGCTCGGCGAGACGCTGGCTGTGGTTTACTCTGATGTGGGTGGTGGCTACAAGGTTCAGGTCTGGGCGCTGGAGGGAACTGACTATCTCATGGCCGCGGACGAGACGTATGGCAGCAAGGATTACTCGGTGTCGCCGGCAGAGGCGACGGCAACAGTAGCGTTCTCCGGGAACATCAATCAGGCAACTGTTGTCAGTGCGAGACTGATCACGGTCGTCTCACAGGGGATGGGGCCTGGATCCGATATGCTCTTCAATGGCGATGTCATCAAGACCGATGCATGGGACACGCCCACCGAGGCGTGCACTGACAGCAAGATCAATATCGAGAACGTCTCTGTTACGGATAACCTGACTGCGAACGGCAACAACATGGGATTCCGCGACAATGGTACCGGCGGGATGCAGGCATCGGGCGCATATCTCGTGGTCACGCACACGTACGTGCCAGGGGATGTAAACGGCGATGGTATAGTTAATATCGGTGATGCGGTCTTGCTGTTCAACTGGGTCTCGTTCCCGAATGAGCGGGGCACGACTTATGTGCTCAGTGAGCCGGACAATGCGAATGTCAACGGCGACACCACAACGAACATCGGCGACGCAGTCCTGCTCTTCAACTGGGTATCGTTCCCGAACGAGCGGGGCACGACGTACGTTCTGCAGTGAGATGCGAAGGGAGCGATCCCTTCTCTCTTCCTTTTTTTGTGACCCCTGACGTTGTATCAGTCAGTTCACCAATCCACCAGTCTGATGACATGATGCGAGGTAGATTTATGTGGGATTGAGGATAAGTCGGACATATCAACGGGGTGTGGATTCGCTGCTCTGCAGAGCGGCATGAATTAATCAGGGGGTACCAATGTGAACACGAGAATGATAGCATCATCCGCCGCATCAGTGGTGATTGCGGCGACAATCCTTGCAGTGACGCTGGCGCCAGCGATGGCAAGCCAGCCGCCAGATGAAGATGCCTGCACAATCATGCATCCGGATATCGAGATTACGAACAGCACAGCAGATCAACACGTCTCCGATGCGACCGGAGCACCCCAATTGGCTCCACTGAATCTGGATTTTGTGGCTTACCAGAAGAGTCCGCTCAAGACATCCAATGACCACATCTGCGGCTACATTCCCCCACCCATGGACTTGAGCCATCTGGACGATATTCCGGTTGAGAGGTTGCAGGCGCCAGGCGAGCTTCCCAGCAGTTTCGACTGGAGAGACTCCGGCAACGTGACCCCGGTCAAGGACCAGGCTTCCCGCGGCACCTGCTGGACATTTGGAACCACATCGGTACTGGAATCGGCAGTTCTGATAAATGAGGGTGCAGTGTACAATTTCTCCGAGCAGAGCGTAGCCCTGTGCGTTGACCGCTCATGGACATATCTGTATGACGACGCTGACGACCCCTGTAACGCAGGTGGGTGGGGCGAGCTTGCCGCCGAGGTTTTGATCAAGAAAGGTTCGGTTTTGGAATCATGTAATTCGTACAACACCGCGGCGTTGAACTGTGATGGATCGTGTGTATGCGATGATTGTACACCTGTCAAGAGAGTTGACGGATACCGGCTTGCAACGAATAACGGGTCAGAAATCGACGTGATAAAGCGGGCGGTGTATGATCATGGACCCGTTACAATGTCTTTCTATTACGACGATGGTGGGAAATATGTGAATGCAACGTGGGGAACCATTTATGACTACTATCCGAGCCCTGAATCTGCTAATCACTTAGTATCAATCATAGGCTGGACCGATTCTGTCCCCCATCCTAACCCAACTCACGACGGAACAGGAGCCTGGATCGTCAAGAACAGTTGGGACACGGATTGGGGAAATGACGGCTATTTCTATCTTGCATATAACTCAAGCAGTGCCACAGAAATAGCCTATCTTGAGTACAAGGATCAGGTCCCTGGTGAAGAACTGCTTTACTGGGATGAGGCTGGCTTTGTAAATAGCGCGGGCTACAGTGACAACAGCAGCTGGATTGCAAGTGTCTTTACCGCGAATCAATCCGGGAATTTGACCCATGCCAATTTCTGGACGACAAGCAACCATGCCGAGTATGAGATCTATGTCTGGGATGGTTATTTCGGAAGTGAACTCGCCAACCAACCCGGCATCTGCCCGGAGTATGGTTATTACTCCATACAACTGAGCACTCCGATTCCGATGGATGTGGGTCAGCAATTCACGGTTGGCGTCAATATGACCACACCGGGTTATAGTTACCCTATACCTATCGAATACGAAATTGTAGGGACGGTTAATCCGACTATACAGAACAATGTAAGCTTTATCAGGCATAACGGTAGCTGTTCGTGGACAGACCTGGCAGACGATGGCTGCAACGCCGGTCTCCGCGCCAGGATGGTAGCAACATTCAACTGCACCTGCGGCGACATCTGTGTCAACACGTCCGGCTGGTGGCGAGGCGGCGGTACGTTCAATGCAAGCGGAACATCGATACAGTCGGCAGTGGATCACGCAATTGACGGGGACACTGTCTGTGTAAAGGATGGCGTATACAATGAGAACGTGGATGTGAACAAGCAATTGACGATT
>DAOVGE010000082.1 GCA_030672605.1 Methanosarcinales archaeon | reverse complement strand
CCTGCACCACCACGCCCACGCAAGCCCGACGCCTTGATCTCATCTATGATCCCCTCCGGCTCCATGGTCGGTAGTGCTTTTGCGAGCGCAGAGTATCCGCCGATCGCTATGTAATCGAGGATGCTTGCAGGATCAATCTTGACATTATCGCCAAAAACGAGTCGTGTCTGCGCCTTGTAGAAGTTGACGTCGTTTTCGTTTGTGATCGTCTCACCGGTTACAGGATCAACATATAGCAATCTGTCTATTATGTTGTGGTTGACGATCGTTTCAGAGACGATCTCCGCTGCATCATCCGGTGTCACGTGCTGGTAGAATATTCCGGCGGGGTTAATAACAACGATCGGACCCCGCTCACAAAAACCATGGCACCCGGTTGCTCTGACCTCAACATTGCCGTTCTGTTTCTGCGCAACAAGTTCGCTTTTGATCGCCTCAATGACACGTTCACAGTTGTAGGCATGACAGCCAGTCCCGTTACAGATTGTGATAACAGGTTTCTTTGGATCCCGCTCATTCTGCAACTGCTCTCGTAGCTCTTCCAGTTCTGCAGGATTTCGTATTTTACTCAATTTTTCTCACCTCTTCTTGCTACGCTCCTGTTTTAAGAATCTCCCGCACCTTCGCAGGCGTCATCTGCCCGCGATACTCGTCATCAATCATGATGATCGGTCCGAGCGCACAGGCTCCGAGGCAGTTGACTGTTTCAAGCGTGAACTCGCCGTCATCGGTGGTGCCGCCAGCGCTCACATTCAGGTCGCGCTCGATCTCCTCAAGAATCGCTTGTGCGCCCCTGACATGACATGCGGTTCCAAGACAGACATGGATGCTGCGCCTGCCCCTCGGTACGAGGCTGAACGCCTTGAAGAATGTAGCTACACTGTATACCTGGATCAACGGAACCTGCAATCGCTCGGCAACACGCCGCAGAGCGTCCGCTGGCAGGTAACTACACTCAGTCTGGATATCCTGTAGAATCGATACCAACACCTCGACATCAGAGTTGTGTCGGTCTATGATGGAATCGATGGCAGCGATATCGGTATCATCTTGCTCCTTTTTCATTAAAATCGCCTCTTACTGTTATATTTCAGTATTAACATATATAATTGCGGATGTGATTGTGATCTTCCGAACTTCATCAGATGGTGATTTCTGGATTCTACTATAAAAATATGGCGGAAGGTGATAGAAGATTTTATATAGATGTCAGTAGGCAACCTATTGCTGTTAAATTGGTGATGACCGGAGATGTAAACATAAATCCCAAAACATCGAACACAAACGACGAGAACACAGACAACCAAGCGCTCCGGAAGCGTTGTACCCGCGGCGTGGACGGATGCCGCGGGTGTGGACAAGGGCTATTTTAGTAGATTACCCACACTTAAACATCCGGAGCTGTTCCGGACGGGTGAATTTTGGATTGCTGAATTAAGGCTCCGCGTGTGTGGGGCGATTTTGTTGATGCAATTCCGCGGCTATGGCAGTCGCTTCGCCCCGCCCCATGAGCCCCGAGATTCGTACCGAAAAATAAAAACGCAACAATGCGAGCAAAGTGCACTTCAGCACTCTGCCACAAGCAACGCTTCACTCAAACCCCATATTCGTTCTCGATCCCATCGAGCAAGATCTCGCTGTACCCGCACAGATCGGCAAGGCGCTCCCGGTGATCTGCGAGCAGTTCCCTCTCGCTCTGAACATACTCGCCCGGAACCAGTTCATCGCCGCAGTGCTCAACCAGCCGCCGGATGCTCTCAAGAGTCGTGTCAAGATGAAACTGTAGCCCGATGACCCTGCCACCATACTCGAACGCCTGATTCCTGCACGCATCCGACTCTGCGACCCATGTTGCTCCCGGCGGCAGGTCAAACGTGTCGCCGTGCCAGTGAAATGCTGTGAACTGTTCCGGAAGCCGCCTGAACACGCTGGATTTGCAGGCAGCGTCAGTGAGCCGCACGTCGAACCATCCGATCTCGGAGTGCTGGTTCTTGTGGATTTTCGCGCCGAGAACGCTTGCGATCAGCTGGGCGCCGAGACCGATTCCAAGAACAATCTTTCCGGCGTCGATCGCGTCTTTGATGAAGATTTTTTCTCTGGCAAGCCATGGGAACTTGTCTTCATCGTAGATGTTCATCGGACCGCCCATCACGATCAACCAGTCGAATTCTTCCGGTTCAGG
>DAOVGE010000154.1 GCA_030672605.1 Methanosarcinales archaeon | reverse complement strand
CCGGACACATTGTTCAACAGGTGATAGGGTGCTGTTCGACTTTGCAGATATCGAAAGTTACGATCCGGAGGGTGATACGAATTTCATGGAGCTTTATGCAAATGATGACTGCAGCTACAATGGTGGCAACTGGGCTGACGAGTGGTGTGCCGCACACCCGGGCGAATGTGCATCGTGTTCCTGCGCTCATTCGCGCTGCCTGAACTGCCAGCAGAAAGGTAAAGCCTTCTGGTGGATGATGGCACGCCTCGCAGGCTGGGACGGCGGGGACACTAGTCAGCCAGAGCAACCGATCTGCGGCGACGTCACTGATGATGGTGCGGTCAACACGGATGACCTCGTGCTGCTACTGAAACACTGCGTCAACCCCGCGGGCAACCCGCTCGCCCAGGAGTGCGTCGGTGATATTGATGGCAATGGATGCATCAACATACTCGATGTGCGGATGCTGATGGGCTACATCGCGGACAGAGCAGGATACTCGATGAATTGTCCGTGCTAAACCGGAGAACAAAGCATGAAGCAATATATCATAACAGCGATACTCACCCTCACAACATTCGCCGGAACCGCCGGTGCAGCAGACTGGCACGTCAATTCAGGTGAATCGATACAGGCAGCAATCAACAGCGCAACCACCGGCGACATGATCTATGTACATGCCGGAACATACACCGAGAACGTGAATGTAAACAAGACGCTCACGCTTCAGGGCGCTGGTGCGGGCGTGGTGACGGTGCATGCAAATGATCCGGACATTAACGTCTTCAGCGTGACTGCGGATTACGTGAACATCTCAGGATTCACGATAACCGGGGCAACATCATCCCCGAACGCCGGCATATACATATATAATTCAAACAGCAGCACAATAGCAAACAATGTTATATCGGGTAATTTCGTAAACATTTTTATCTCATCTTCAGACCGCAATACACTCACGGACAATATCGTGTCTGATGGTGATTATGGAATCTACCTGGGGTTTTCGAGTGATAACAATCTCACAGGCAACAGAGCGACTTCAAACGCCCAGTATGGTATCAACCTCGTGGATTTCTCAAGCAACAACACACTCAGAGATAACATCGCGTCCGAAGGTGACTACGCTGGTATTTCCATGAGTTACTCAAGCAATTATAATACCCTCATAAATAATACGGTAAATTCGAACAGTGGATACTGTGGAATACTCCTGATTTATTCGAGCGATTGCAACACGCTCAGTAACAATACGGTAAATTCGAATGATGGTAATGCCGGCATCCTCCTATGGTCTTCGAACGACAACACGATCACAGCTAACCGAGTGACCAATAACAGCGGCTACGGCATTCGCCTGTACAATGTGAGCAACAACAACCTGATCTACAACAACTACTTCGCAAACGCCCAGAACGCTCACGACGACGACTCCAACGTCTGGAACACCACGCCCGCCACCGGACCAAACATCGTGGGCAGTCCCGAGATCGGTGGCAACTACTGGAGTGACTACACTGGAACTGACGGCGACGGCGATGGGTTTGGCGCTGAACCATACAGCATTTCAGGAGGCTCGAATCACGATTATCTACCGCTAGTCATGCCGATATGCGGCGACATAACTGGCGATGGCAATATCGACACGGTTGACCTCCTGCGCCTGATAGAGTGTGTCGTCACAGGCACGCAGGTCCCTGCTTGCATCGGCGATATCGATGGCAACGGACACATTAACATCCTTGATGTGCGGCTCTTGATGGGACATATCGACAATTCGACAGAATATCCGCTGAACTGCGGGTGCTAAAAATCGGAGAATAACAATGAAACAATATATCATAGCAACAATACTACTACTCGCAGCGCTCACCGGCGCGGCGGGTGCGGACACATTTGAGTGCAGCAACTGCACAGACTGCAACGAGAAGATACAGAGCGCAAACGTCGGCGATGTGGTCAGACTCACGGCAGATATAACAGACTGCGATGGCAATTGCATCGAGTTTAATGGGGCAGATGGCGTGACATTTGACGGTGGAGATCATGTAATCGATGGGGATGGGGACTACTCCGGTCGTGGGATCCATCTATCGAGCGACTCAGACGATAATACCTTAACGAACTGCGAAATCACGGGTTTCCGTTATGGAATCGAACTTTTTAGAGCTTCCAATAACAAAATACAGAATATATTGGCATATTCCAATGTCGGTGGTGGAATCGCTATTTTTTATAGCACCGCAAACACAATCCGCGATTGCATACTGCAGGAAAATTCACAATATGACTTTCATTTTCTACCAGATTCACTGACAGATTGCAACAACCGTCTGATACATGTAACAGGTTCCGGAGGCAGACCAATCGAGTTTTACAATCAATCTGTAAATCTACAAGATCGGGAGTTTTCTGCACTGTACCTCTGCAATGCCGATAACTCGATACTGAATAACATTACAATCCGAGGCTCGGACAGTTTGAAGAACAACGGTTTACGTCTGTATTTCACAGACAACTCAAATCTAATGGATATTGTCTCATCCAACAATTTCGGTGGCGTCCTTCTCGACAATGCCGACTCAAACAAGCTGCAGAATGTTAAATGCAACAACAACCATCACCATAGCATTCATGTTTGCTCCTGTTCTTTCAACACACTGGAAAGGACCGAAACAAATTCAAACTCTCAATGCGGCATCTATCTTTCCGATAGTCCATCCAACAAGTTAACAAACATTACGTCCAGCTCTAACAGTTTTGCGGGAGTCTATATTGACCGTAGTTCATCTACAATAATCAATAACTCGCACATAAGAAACAATGTCGGCATGGGAATTAATATAAATAGTGCTGGTGCAAATCGAATTTATAACAACTATTTCAGCAATGCAGATAACATCAATTTTGCTGGAACAACCGTGTATGCGAACGACTGGAACGTCGCCCATACCACAGGACCAAACATCGTTGGCAACCCCTACATCGGAGGTAATTACTGGTCGGATTACAGAGGAATGGATAACAACAGCGACGGTTTTGGAGATACAGCGTACAATGTCAATGGCACTGGTGACTCAAATATTGATTATCTGCCGCTGGTCATGCCGATGCCTATGTGTGGCGACGTAACCGGCAACGGGATGATCGACATGGATGATCTCCTGCGCCTGCTGGAGCGTGTTGTCACAGTCACACCGGTTGACTATTGTATCAGCGATATCGATGGCAACAGGTACATCAACATCCTTGATGTGCGGCTCTTGATGGGGCATATCAACGATTCGACGAGATATCCGCTGAACTGCGGGTGCGGAGAAGAATGATCGCGAGACTGTGAATCGCAGCAGCGACTCTTCTCCCGCTCGCAGACCCCAACCTGCACCGCGGCTGGTGCAGATGGTTGGCAGGTCAGTTCTGACGAATTGAGACAGGTAGATGCGGATATACTGTGAAAATACGTAACAATATAGCAGATAACTACATCCCATAGCAAACAGGAAAGAAAGGAGGTTGGGAAATGATGGAAACCGTGGCATCGGATGTGATACACAGAGACCTGGAATTTGTAAAGGGGAGTGGGTTAATGGAGATGGGGGAGCGGATGGCGGATACGGACCGAATAATTACGGAAGACAATAATAGAGCATTACAAGAGCACAACATGGAAAAATCCGAAGGGAGATTAACGTCGCACGAATATCTCAAAAAAGAGCGGGAGTTCTGATGTTTGATGTGAGGTATTCCAGCAGATCGAAGAGATTTCCGGAGAATGTTCGGTTCATGTTCCTGTTCATGCTACTCGTCGTTCTCATAAGCAGCGTGAGTGCGGCATACGCAGAAACAAACCTCACGACGTACACGTCAACACCGACAGCACAAATAAATGAGTCGGTCACATTCTATGCACATTATACAAACAATTCAATCCCAATCGTATATCCCGTCTGCACGATAACATTCGACGACCTATCCGCGGAGATGCAGAAACAGGAGGGCGCAGACAATTACACATTTACAAGGACGTTTTCGAGCGCAGGAAACAAGGGATGCGAGATAACGTGCAACCACAGCGAATACGCGGGTATGAGCGTCGCAGAGTACGTAATGATCTACCCGGTCTTTACCACATACTCCTATGTAAGCGACCTCCCCAACGCGGATCGGGCAAGGCTCGTTTTACCGGAAGAGCTCGAATATAAAGGAGCGTTTCGCCTTCCAAAGACACCTGACCAGGACTCCAGGTGGGGTTACGGTGGAAAAGCCCTGACGTATTATCCGGGAGGCGATCCGGAGGGTGTGGATGACAACTACCCTGGATCGCTATTTGGCAGCGGTCATGTGTACCACAATCTTGTGTCAGAGGTCGCAATACCGGTGCCGGCGGCAATCTCCGAAACCGGAGAGATCAGCGACCTGAATATCGCAGAGACCCTGCAGCCGTTTGCAGACATAACCGGGGGCATCAAGGATCAATTGCACGAGCAGTTCGATGTAAACGACTTCGGCGGGCTGGCGTATCTTCCGGCGCAGGGCTCACAGACAACTGATAAACTATACTGGAATTTTTTTCAATACTACAATGTTGCGAATAACGACTACCCCAGTCACGGCTATTCCGAGTTGAACC
This sequence comes from Methanosarcinales archaeon, assembly GCA_030672605.1. Lineage (GTDB taxonomy): Archaea > Halobacteriota > Methanosarcinia > Methanosarcinales > Methanogasteraceae > Methanogaster_C. Next base: position 3,027 of record DAOVGE010000154.1, on the reverse strand, counting down.
TGTCCGATCCGAAAGCCGAGGGTGCGTGGCATATAAGTCCCTACGAAGACCCGAACTATAGTGCAAAGAGGACCACGAATTACATGTTTGATGTCCCCCGAAACTGGGGCGATGCACATCTCGATGGGGCGTACCTCTTAACCGGCAGGGGCGATGGTTGCGGAAGTGCCGGCAACAGTCATGGTCCGCCGCTCTATTCCTTTGCCCCGTATCTAAAAGAAGCGACCCCGCCACCAAATGCATCCATCAACTCAACGATTCTTCTCATGTATCCACCTTCCGGGGATTATTTTCCGGACTGGAGCCCTTGTGACGTGTGGGAAGGCGGTGTCTGGCTGGCGTCAGAAAACAAGTCCAAGTCTGCTGTACTCATCATTGGCAGGAAAGGTCTGGGACAGTCCCATTACGGCGGACCGAGACCAGGGGATTGTGGAGGTTCCAAAGGCTATCACTGCGACCCGTATGAAACTCAATTCCTCTTCTACGACACCGATGAACTGGCAGAAGTAGCCAGAGGCGAGCGGGAGTACTACAACATTACGCCTTACGCAGTATTCAGACCAAAAGAACACTTCCTGCCGTCATGCAGTGGTAGTGTGGGCGGAGCAGCGTTTGATCGTGAACGGGGTCTCCTATATGTGGTGCAGCAGAACCAGGAGAACCCTGTTGTGCATGTATACGACATCGCATCCGGCGAGGCGGTCTGCGGCGACCTGAACCACGATGGTGACGTCACGTCAGCGGACGTGCTGATTGCGCTCATGATCGCTGTTGGGAGTCATGAATACGTGGATACCGCTGATCTCAATTGCGATGGGCACGTGACTGCTCTTGACGCACGGCTCTTGCTGCACTATCTCGTCGATCCGGATGGGTGTCCGCTGAACTGCGGGTGGGGGAACGGAGAATGAAAACCATGAAACAACAACACACAATCGCAGCAATACTCTTGCTCGCAGCACTCGCCTGCACAGCAGGTGCAGCAGGTGCAGCAGACACGCCATGTATGCTCTGTGACTTTGAGACCGAAGCGAACACGAACAGCCCCATCGGCGGCGGCACTGGCTTTTTCAGGCATCAGAGCGGAATCGAAGACCATCTTCCGGTCGCAAGTCCGGGAGCCGTCGGCACGGATTACTGTGTCGAGTACATCACAGAGGATTGGGAACTTGCCGAGAATGGTGATCAGCCTCAGTCATTCTATATCGACAATCCGGATTCAAGGACGCTTATTGAAGAAGCGGATGGTGCGAATCGGTTCAGGGCATGGGTCAAGCTGCCTGCCGGTTATGAGCAGGGGCATGACTGGAACTTTCATTTCGGAACGTATACCCGCGATCCGGAAATACCAAGCAATGTCCAGGGATCGCATTACTATCATTATTTCAATCTGCCGGCTTCACAGTACTGGACACGGATCGTAGCAAACGACCATCCGCAGCACCAGACCGGTATCAAGGTGGATCCCGGGATTAACCCGACCACGCCTGGTTGGGACTATTACGACGGCTTCACAAGGTTCTATTTCCATTGTAGTGGCGGGACGTATCCGCAGCCCGGGGAATGGAGCTGGAAAATCGATGAAGTTGAGTTCTACTACGAGGATGAAGTTGAGAACGCCGGGACAATCACAAGCATAAGCTGTAGCTATTTCGGAGACGGGCACTTTCAGATCAACTGGCACGGCAACTCCCAGTATGATCACAACGACCATCATTACGAGGTCAGGTACTCGGCGTCTCCGATAACGAATGCCAATTATGGTTCTGCGATGATCGCTCCGGGTTGTTCGGACGTAACGAAGGTTCCTGATTCATATAACTGGATGAAAACGGATTTCACGATACCGATCACCAACGGGACGGCTTACTTTGCGATAAAGGATCTGGAAACGGGTTATGACACCTGCATCACAGGGATAGACTACCCGGTGTCGGGGGGATCGGGCGATGATGCAGTCTGCGGCGACCTCAATGATGATGGTGAGGTCGGGACGGTTGATCTCCTGCCCCTATTGCGCCGCGTCGTCACAGGCACACCGCTTGCAGGCGACTGCGTCTGCGACATCGACGGAAGCGGCACGATCAATGCCCTCGACGCACGGCTGCTGATGGGCTACATCGCGGACAGGGCGGAGTATCCGCTCCACTGTGGATGCTGATTGCTGAAGGGGAGAATAATCATGAGAAGATATACACACAACATAATCATCGTCATTGTGCTCGCAGCCCTCGCCTGCACTGTGGGAAGTGCTGTGGCAGAGATTACGGAGATAAGCACGACAAACATAGGACATAATGATGCAATCACGATCACTGGCTCCGGGTTCGGGGCGAAGACTACTGCAGAGCCGTTCAGGGCTTCATATCTGCATCCAGATGGCAGACAGAACTTCCAGGAGAGCGGAAGTTTCGATGCAGGTTACTGGTCTACATGGAACTTAGTCTCGCTTCAGGATTCGGTGCGCAGGGTTGATGACCGGGGTTCGCATCGCAACTATGCCAGGGTCGAATACAGGGAAGGCGGGACCGGGAGTGGTGTCAGGGTGCATGACCTGCCAATGACCGGCAAACAGTACTTTGCGTGGTGGGATTATATTGCACCCGGATTTGATCCTGCCAGGATGCATACCGGATGCGCAAGCTTCAAGTACATCTACTTAAACGCAGGCGGACATCCGCATGAGGGGTTGCAGGTCATGCAGAACTCAAAATTCTATGGATCTGCGCACGGGGGTGTTGCGGGGGATACAAGCGAAGAACAGGATGCGAACCTGACGCTGCCCTTTGGCGGCGGGTATTATGGTCGCCCTATCAGCTGGGTTGCTGATTATACACTTCCCATCGGGAGATGGTATCTCGCAGAGCTTATGTACGATATCAATTCTGCGCCTGGCACCCGGGATGGCTGGATGGAGTTTCGGATAGACAACGAACTCATCTGGCGAGCCAGCAACGTCGATATCTTTGACCCCGGCTATGAGAATGACCCTGCTTTCGAGGACATAGCATTTGGGGGAAACTACGG
>DAOVGE010000182.1 GCA_030672605.1 Methanosarcinales archaeon | reverse complement strand
GTTTTTTCGCCCCCCAAACACATACAATTTGGTTATGATCACAGCACAAGCTCCATTCCGTCATATCCGAGATTCCACTGCTTCACAGCCTCGTCGTGCGGCGGGAAGAGATGGCTCATATGAATCATCACCATCTCCTTCGCATTCAACGATTCCGCCAGTTCCTCTGCCTCCGCGGTATTCATATGCTTCGTGAGGTGAAATAGTGGCGGCGTGATCGCATCGCATATCAGGAGGTCGGGGTCGCGCATGATCGCAATTGAGCGCTCTGGAATATGCCTCTCGGTGTCGCCGGTTATGACGAGTTTCTTATCGCGTTCGCATACCACTACACCAACGGATTCGGCAACCGGTGGGTGAAAGACATAAAATAGCGTGAATTCAAGCCCGATTAAGCGAAATGGCTCGTAAACCGAGACATCGTGGCGTACCGGATCCATGAAATAGAGATAATCGAGTATGTAATCCAGCGTCCCCTTCAGTCCGTAGACCGGCACATGATCCTGAACCCTGTAGAACTCGCCGAACCCGGCATAATGGTCGTAGTGCCCGTGCGTCCAGATCACGCCGTCTACGTGATCAATTCCAGCCTTCAGGAGTTGATACCTGAGATCAGGACCCGTGTCGATCAGAATACGCCCTTCATCAGATTCAATTAGAATCGAGAAGCGCGTTCGGTAACTCCGCCCACCTGCGAGCGCGTCCATGCATGCGGGGCACGTGCATCCGATCTTTGGCGTGCCAACGGTATCTCCAGTGCCGAGCAGGACGATTTTCATGGTATCGTGTCTCTATCTATGAGTCATGTCAGGGTCATGCCAGCGAGTATTCCTTCATCATCAAACCCACCCTGTTGCTGAAATCAGTGGCAGCAGAGACGAGTTCAGACTGTGTGATGTATGTCCTGTCCAGAACGAGCGAATGGAGCACTGCCTCCCGGACAACCATCCGCAGATCAGAGCCAGTGAACCCATCCGTGATCTCAGCGATCTCCTGCGTGTTAAACTCACCCTTTACCTTTGAAAGCACGAGATCAAGAATGTCTTTACGCATTCGAGTGTCTGGCGGTGGAAAATCTACGATCTCGTCAAAGCGCCGCCATGCAGCACGGTCCAGTAGATTCGGATGGTTTGTAGCGCCGATCAATAGAACTCCATCGTCTATCAGGCTGATTTCATCGATTGCCTTAAGAAGCGTATTCACAGCGCGTTTCAATGCGGCGTTCTCGTCAGACATCCGCGTCTTTGCGATGAAATCGAATTCATCGATGAACAGGATGCATGGGTTCAGTTTTTTTGCGAGTTCAAAGACTTTATCGATGTTTTTTGAAGTTTCTCCGAGATACTGAGATGTAATCATCGAAAGCCTGACCTCCACGAGCGGGATGCTCAATTTCTCAGACAATGCTCTCGCTGCTGACGTTTTGCCTGTTCCGGGTAGTCCTATGAAGAGCATCTTCCCGATCTCGCAGAGCCCGATCTCGCGGAGATACTCCCGGTGTTTGATCGCCTGCATGATCTTCTCGATCTTCTTCTCCTGCTCAGACGTGAGCACGAGTTCGTTCATGCGCTGCCTGACATCCTCGGGCGCGATCAGATGCACAAGCGTCAGTAGATCAACGTCTTTGTCGGATGCGGCGATCTCTGCGACAAGCGAGTCAAGATACTCCCGATCCCGCTCCTTTGGTCGGACTGTGCGTCTCGCATCCTCGTAGCTCACATCAGCGCCGTCTTCTTCATAGAACGATGCGAGCACAGGATTCATACGGATTTGCTCTATGGCACCATCTTGCTTCAAAAACCAGCCCTTTGCAAGATCGAATACGGTGAGTCGTAGTTCTGATCCGAATTTCTCGAATTCAATGAATGGAAGCTCCGTGATTTCAAAATCAACATTGTTGATTCCGTATATCGCTGTGACATCCTCGGTCCGAACGTTGATCGGGCGTTTCACACTTTTCGTTCCACTATCCCAGTAATGCTTTCTTATTTTTGCTGGCAGATCGTTCTCAGCCAATCTCTCCGATTGGTTGTATATCTGCGCTGTAAGTAGCAGCTCAACTGCGCCACACAGGTTATACTGATTGGTCGGATTTGACATGTGATTATCTCGCCTCATAGACTGCGATACATGGCTCTCGAAGATGTAAATAGTTTTTGGCAGATGAATTACGGCGAGAGCGGGGGCGTCAGAAGCCCGCAGGTCTCGGGAAGCCCGAACATCAAGTTCATGTTCTGAATCGCCTGCCCTGATGCACCTTTTACAAGATTGTCGATCGCTGATACCGCAACCACACGATTGCCACTGCACGCAAGCCCGATATCGCAGAAATTCGAGCCACGCACGTCTGCGAGGTTGGGAATGTAATCCTGCACCCGGACAAACGGTGTATCTCTGTAAAATTCTCTGTACAGCTCAAGGATCGCATCATAATCGGAATTGGAACTGGAACCGGAATCGCACTCTTCGTGCAAGAGCAGGTGTGCGGTCGTGAGAATTCCGCGGATTGCAGGAATAACGTGAGGTGTGAAGTGTATGCCAGTGAGCGAGCCATCCAGCCACCCAAGCTCCTGAACGATCTCTGGCAGATGCCTGTGCGTGGTGATATTGTAGGCGCGGATGTTCTCTGCAAGATTTGGGTAATGTGAGGTGTCAGACGGATCTACTCCTGCTCCGGAGACGCCTGATTTGGAGTCGAAGATTGCATATTTGACCATTTTCGCATTTGCAAGTGGTGCTGCCGAAAGTATTGCGCCTGTAGGATAGCATCCGGGATTTGCGACGATACGCGCTCCTGCGACCTCCGGATGCAGTTCGGGAAGACCAAAGACCGCGCCCTGATCGCCCGCGCCCAACCTTCCGGAATCGGTGTGCGCACGCGCGTACGTGGCTTCGAATACCTCTACTGGTAGTCTGTAATCCGCACTCAGATCAACGACACGCGTGCCGCCTTCGAGGAGTTTCGGAACAATCTCCATCGCCGCGCCGTGCGGAACCGCTGTTATGACAAGATCGCATGCAGAGGCAATCTCTTCAGGCGATGGGTTCTCGAAGGTCAGATCAAAGAGACCGGAGAGGTGCCTGTGAATATCCGTAACAGGAGTCCCTGATAGCCGCCTCGATGTCACAATCGCAATCTCTGCTTCAGGATGCCCCAGGAGCAGCCTGATCAGTTCTCCGCCGGTGTACCCGGAGCCGCCTACGATTCCAATCTTAATCATAATCCACACTGTTGACTCGTCGGATCAAAAAGACTTTCGGGGGCGGTCGGGTTGCCGGGTTGTTGGGGGTCACAAAAAGATGATGGTGCACGCCAGAACCACGAGACCTGCGAGCGCAAGTGGCAGGGTATAGTACTTAACAACCTCTTTCATGCTCGAATCCTGCTTAACCAGCCAGAAATATGGATCACTTACATAAGAGATGACGAACGTCCCGGCACAGATCATAAACACCGTTTCCATACATGCGAGATCCTTCACCATGCCTGAGGCAACAATGGCTGTGACGACCCTTGAGCCCTGCGCGGTCTGGATGAATGCCGCAATCAGGAATACAAAGAGCAGGAGCGGAACAGAACTGGTACCGAGGAGTTCAAAGACGTCATTTAAAAAATTGCTGTGTGCTATGACTTCGCCGAGCGCTCCTGCACCGCAGAGGTCAAGAAGTATCCTGCCCGCCCGCTCAGATGATCGCTTCAGGGATGCGGTGATCTCGTCAGCGGGTAAACGCCCGTGGGAAATGAGAAGCGAGATCGCAACACCGATGAGCAGGGCGACATTGACATTGCCGAAAAACTTCAGGGTCTGGTTATCAACGATTATACCGAGCAGGATCAGGGATATCGGAATTATGATTGGAATCCATGCTTCTATGGACGATCTGAGTGATGTGTGTATTTTTTCTGGTATTATCTCGATTCTTGTACGCATGTAACAATAAGAGATGATTAAAAGCAGCGCGGATATGGGGATGCTCAAAATCAACGTATCGAATGGATCGATATCGAGCGTATCTGTGATTACAAAGACAACTGGCGATGGATAGATCAGATTATACGAGATCACTGTTCCAACGGCGAGCATGTACACAAATCTCTTTTTCGGTGCTCTCACTTTGATTGCGAGTCCCTCTATGACTGGATTTAAGACGACAAACGCCGTTATGCAGCACATTATAGGGATGGATAACAGGTAACCTGAAAAAATCGGTACAAATGAGCATTTACTCTTGGATATAACTAAAATGTCGTTTACGATCCTCTCGATTCCTTTTGTACCTTTCAAGAACTCGGCGATGGTAACGCCGGAAAATATGATGATGCAGAGCACAGAAAAGATGTTTCCAAGACCTGATGTAATATGCGCAATGATCGCTTGATGCCCCATCCCGGAGAGTATTCCGTAGAGGAAAGCAGCCGAGATCAGGGGTATGAATGGATGTATCCGCATGCGGACCGATAGTATGTGTATCAGAGCAATGCTTGCGAAAAATGCGATAAATGTCAGCATTGGGTTGTTTTTGGCTCTGTTTGGTACATAATTTTTGTCGCAGCCAGCCACACCTCTGGCATCCGGGAACGATAAATGACCCAATTCGGAAATTAACCACCACAATTTGTCACAATACGGACAAAACCACACTGAAAACGGAAAGCATTATAACCCCCATCGGCGCAAAAAGTGCCCTCATGGGCGAATACATCGTCAGGTGCACTGCGTGCGGAAGGAAACAGCCGCAGTATGCGCTTCACTGCCCGGATGACACCGCGCTCCTCAAAACAGAGTACACGGAACGCCGGCTGACACCGCGAGACCTCCCTGGTATCTGGACATTTTACGACTGGCTTCCGGTTACCGGGCACATTCCCATCGGAGAAAAGCCGATAACGTACAGAAGCACCGGTCTGTCCGGAGAACTCGGACTGAATAATCTATTCATCAGTTTCAGCGGATACTGGCCCGAACGTGGAGCAGCGATTAAGACGTGCAGCTTCAAGGAACTTGAGTCAGCGCCAACCATGCAGCGCATGATTGAGCGCAGCGGCGATGAAACGCTGGTCGTGGCATCCGCGGGAAACACCGCGCGAGCATTTGCAGAGGTTGCAGCGCAGACATCACAAAAACTCCTCCTTGTGGTCCCGTCTGCTGACATGCACAGGATGTGGATCACAAAAGAGCGTTCCAGTGAGACTACGGTAATCGCGGTGAACGGAGACTACTATGAGGCGATCTCGTTTGCGGAGACGATTACCGGGTCACCGGGTTTCATCGGAGAAGGGGGCGCACGAAATGTTGCACGAAGGGACGGGATGGGTACAGTGATGCTCGATGCGGCGCTCTTCATGAAAGAGATTCCTGATCACTATTTCCAGGCGGTGGGGAGCGGCACCGGTGGAATCTCCACCTACGAAGCCGCAACCAGATTGATTGGGGACGGACGGTTTGGAGAAAGGCTTCCTGTGCTGCATCTTGCCCAGAACGTGCCGTGTTCACCGCTTTACAAGATGTGGTGTGATGATCGCAACGGAGCGGGTTGCGTCTCCGATAACAACTCCTCTGACTGGAAAGAGATGTATACAGACATCATATATAACAGAAAGCCGCCGTACGCAGTCTGCGGCGGGGTGGCTGACGCACTCTCTGCCACTGGCGGGATTATGTATGGCGTAACCAACCGGGAGGCAGAGGACGCAAACCGGCTCTTTGAGGAAACAGAGGAGATTGATATCGATCCTGCCGCCGCAATCGCTGTTGCCGCACTCATGCAGGCAGCCTCTGATGCGCGGATTCGTCCGGATGATTCCGTGCTCCTGAATATAACCGGCGGCGGCGAGCGCAGGGCAAGAGAGGACTGCACAATCAACCGGCTGGATGCAGATATTGTGGTGAATTCCACGGGTCAGTGGGAATGGGGGCAGGAGGGAGAGCAGGAGTGGGAACTGGAGTTAAACGGAGGTCGGGTGCAATGATCATAACAGAACTCACAATAATAGGTGGTGTTAACAAAGACGGGGTGGCAGAGCCGGTAAGTGAGATCAGCGTCAAGAATGGTGAGATTATCAGCATCGTTGGACCAACCGGCTCCGGAAAGAGCACGTTCATCGCAGACATTGAGCAGCTCGCGCAGAACGACACACCATCGGGGCGGCGGATTCTGATAAACCATGCCACGCCGGATCCGGGTATGCGAAGAGACCCGCGAATGAAGTGCATCGCTCAGTTGTCGCAGAACATGCATTTTCTCGCAGACATGGAAGTTGGGGAGTTTTTGCGGATGCATGCGAAGAGCCGTGGCAGAAACTCTGAGACTCTCGATTATATCGTGGAACGGACTATTGAGCTTGCAAACCGGCTCACCGGTGAGCCCATCTGCGCGGACGAGCCGCTCACGATACTGAGCGGCGGGCAGTCCAGAGCGCTCATGACAGCAGACATCGCTGTTATCAGCGACTCTCCGATCGTTTTAATCGATGAGATCGAGAATGCGGGCATCAGAAAGCAGGAGGCGCTCAAACTCCTGGCGGGCGAGGGCAAGCTCGTTGTCGTTGTCACGCATGACCCGGTTCTGGCGCTGATGGCGAAGAGAAGGATTGTGATGCAAAACGGCGGTGTTGTCGGGATAATCGAGACGACCAAGAAGGAGCGCAGTCTGTGCAAAAGTCTTGTGCGCATGGACAACTGGATGATTGCGCTCCGTGAGACGATCCGGCATGGCGAACTGGTCGAGGGCGTGCGCCACTTCGAACCGGAACATGGACGTATGGAACTGGAACGTACAGGGGCGGTCTTTGCGTGAAACTCATTGTGGTTGCAGGAACGCCTGGCGCTGGCAAGACCTCCATTCTCATGCACACGATCAGGAATCTGAAGAGGCAAGGGGTGCGTCCCGCGGTAATTAAGATCGACTGCCTCGCAACCGATGACGACGAACGATTCCGGAGGCTCGATGTACCGGTTCTTGTCGGGCTCTCAAGGGACATGTGCCCGGATCATTTCTCAATCTACAACACAACGGAGATGCTTGAGTGGGCAGAGGCGCAGCAAGCGGATATCCTGCTGAACGAGACTGCGGGACTCTGTCTCAGATGCGCACCATACCCGTCAGGCTGCCTTGCGGTCTGCGTGATCGATGTAACATCCGGACCGAACACGCCGCTCAAGGTGGGTCCGCTTCTCACGACCGCTGATGTCGTTGTTGCAACGAAGGGTGACATTGTATCGCAGGCAGAGCGGGAGGTCTTTCGCGAGCGAATCCTCGATGCAAACCCAAATTGCAGGATCATTGAGTCAAATGGTCTTACCGGGCAAGGATCCGCGGAACTCGCCGAAGCGATCAGCGAGACGGGCGATGCACCACCCGGGATGACGCTCCGCCACAATGCGCCGCTTGCGATCTGCACGCTCTGTACAGGCGAGATGCGAGTCGATAAGAAGTACCACCTCGGAGTCCTGCGCCACATCGATGGATTTACCGAGTATACGGGGGAGTGAATCCATGCGCGAGACTAAGGGGGTGGCTGATCTGATCGCTCTTCTTCCCGGCTACAACTGCGGTGAGTGCGGGTTTCGCAGATGTGCGGACTTTGCCACAGCACTGGTAGAGGGGACAATCGGTTCGGAAGAGTGTCCGTTCATGCAACAGAACGCCTTTAGAGGGCACGGCGTCCAGATCGCAGAACTTCTGCCCAAAATCGTTCCCGAGCGCGGCGAGCCGATTGTGGGTGTCATCGATCATCTGACCGCGGATTTTGCGCTTGCGCCACTTCCGGGAGAGCCATCCTGCCGCGAGGATCTGCATCCGTTCGATTCAGCAATCCATCCGGAGACCGGTGATATTCTGAGATACCGACCGCTCAGCTGCCCGATCACGCACTTCGCACGCGTGATTGCGGAGGGGCACGGCGTTGTTACCGTGCACCTGATCGGACCACGGCACAGGCTCGGAGGAGAGGATGATTTTGAGTATCAGGAGGTCGGGATCTGTCTGGTTCTCGCTTTCGAAGGCGTTGTTGTCCGCGGCAGGGTCCCGGATGTCAGTGAAACCGTGCGGTTTCTGCCAGAGCACTGCATGATGCAGAAGGTGCATTCAGGCGTGATTGTGCACTCAGAGGGTGACCGGGTGAGAATCGAGAGTATCGATCTCAAGGTGTGGTAGGGCGTCACAAACCACAAAAACCCGGGATCATGAAAATGGACCGGCGACGCAAAAAAGTTACCGCCACCCGCCATGGTCCACGTCCGCGGCGGGATTGTTCGGGCGGCTTCCCCGCACGATTCTCATGGCTTTTGGATATTAAGCCACTCCACTCGCTCAAAATCCCGGTCGTTGGTTGCGATGCTCGTTATTCCGTGCTTCTTCATCGTTGCGAGATGTATGGCGTCATTCGATAGCAAGCCATAGCGTCTGGAGTATTCAAGAGCAATGCCACATACATCATAATCTATTCCAACGATCTTCAAATAGGTTCTTTGGTAATTCGCGAGTGCAAGCGTCTCGTAGATGAATTGTGCTTGCGTGATCTTAAGTGCTTAGAGATCACGAATGACACGAATAAACGAATTTCACGAATGTTAAACCGAAATAAATTCGTGCCATTCGTCCATGTCGAGTAGGACTCATAGCGCACCTCTTGTTTTGGGGTAATAGCCCCGAGGTTACTATGAGCCCCCTCACAGAACCGGACTTGAAGATTTCCCTCATCCGGCTCTTCAGAAGAACCTCCCCACCCGT
>DAOVGE010000157.1 GCA_030672605.1 Methanosarcinales archaeon | reverse complement strand
CCTCGCGTCTTTCTCGTTTTTGTTTCCCAATTCAACGCAAAGGCGCAAAGGCGCAAAGACACAAGGGGCGTTATTAATCTCCGCCTTCACGTCTTGCATGCTGTTGCGCATCAGACTGACCATTACAGATTTCACGAGATTTCACGAGATTAACACAAGAAGATGGTGGTACATACAAGATATTGGTAATATGTTTGCATTTTATATCCGCCCCCCTCATACTTTCTCGTGGAAATCTGTGCAATCCTGTGGTTAGCTAAAAACGTACAAAAATATAAAGAACCGCAGATAAACGCTGACTGCAGAATGCACAAGCATCCCGGTTACCCTTGCGAAATAGCGAAGAGCCCTTTCTATCCGATCACCGAATCGAGCGCCCGCACCAGACGCTGATTCTCAGCCCTATTCCTGACAGCTATTCTGATATGGCGTTCATCCAGATTCTGAAACATTGAACAGTCCCTGACCAGAATCCCGCGATCGAGCAGCCCCGCAACCATCGTGCGTGAATCCATACCTGCATAACTAATATCCACAAGAATAAAATTAACGCTGCTCTCGTGCGGGGAAAGTCCACGATCGACCAATTCCCTTTCGAGATACTCCCGTTCCCCTTTTATCAGTGCGATCGATCGCTCAAGATAATCGCTTTCTCGGCATTCTCGCATCATATCACTCCCAATCGTCTCGGCGGGCATGCCGACATTCCAGACCAGTCGTGCACGATTGAGCAGTTCAGCGAGCTTCTCGGATGCGATACCGAAGCCGAGACGGAGCCCGGGAATTGCAAAGACCTTTGTGAGCGATCTGAGCACAAATACGAAACCGGAGTTGAGGACCGCGTGAGCAATGGACTGAGTCGGATTTGAGAGTTCTATGAACGCTTCATCCACGAAGAGAAAGGTTTCGCAATCAGAACACCGCTTTACAAGACGCTGCACATCCTTCCGCGCGATCAGATCTCCAGTCGGGTTGTTCGGGTTGCATAGGAACATGGCAGTCGCATTTGAGAGATCCTCTGACGATAATTCAAGGATATCAAAATAATCGCAGTACGTAACGTCTGCTCCGAATAGCCGGCACTGAAACTCGTATTCATCGAACGTCGGAGCCGGAATGATCACTGAATCGCCACGTTCGATCATCGTCTCGGCAAAGAGTCTGATGAGTTCTGATGATCCGTTTGCAGGTATGATGTTATCCGCGGTGATCCGCTGCCCCTGCTCTTCACCACCTCTACGCCCTCTTTCACTTCCTCTGCCTCTTTCGCTCAGGTACTGCTCCACAAAGTCAGCGATTGCAGATCTCAGTTCGGAGTAGCTGTTGTCGGGATAACGTGCAATCCCGCGGATCGCAACAGGAATGTCAGGGGGTCCCAACGGATTCAGATTGACACTAAAATCAAGAACGGGTTTGCCGGAGAGTTCTGCCACCCTGCCGCCATGCATGCACGGGGTGCAGCTTTTGACATGCTCTCGTGCGAACCGTGTAGTATCAGAATGCATTATGTATCTTTCGTGATAAATTCATCGAGGCTGCTTATGCCCTCAAGCTCGCTGGAATCGATTGCGGTCTGGTCAAAAAGCGTTTTTCGCACCTGAATCGGTGAACCGGTCCGCACTGCAATCGCTATGCAGTCACTCGGTCTGGCATCAAGCTCCTTCTGCAGGTCATGCGTATCGACGACCAGCCGTGCATAGAACGTGCCCTCGTCCAGATCGTCGATCAGTACGTGTGCCACGGCCCCACCCAGTTCATTGAGCAGCGAAACCATGAGATCATGCGTCATTGGGCGCGGTGCCACCTCCTTGTTCAGTGCAATGTGTATCGACATCGCCTCTGCATGACCGACAAAGATCGGCATTATGTGACCGTCGTCGTCGGCGAGAAGCACCACTGGTGAGACCTGCTTCGGACTACCGACCATGTAGACGCCCTTGATTGTAGTAGTGATGTTCTCCATTGGTCTAACCGGACTAATAGTGCTGCTCGATCATATAAGACATATTGCAGGATTGTGGGCTCAAGCTCGCTTTCCTCGATGTGCACCGGTACTTGGTCTCGTCTTCTCGGTGCCCTCGCCACGACTGCGCAAGCCACGCGCCTTGTGTCCGGCGCTGGTCAAGCCACGCTCCGCCCTGCCCTCGACATTGCAGATCCATGAGAGGCGTGAATCACTCTTGATTGCGGGATGGTGCGGATCGACCAGTATGATCTCGTACCATTTGTGTTTTCCGTCCTCTCCGACCCAGTACGAGTTCAACACTTCCATGTTGGGGTATTTCTTGCTGGAACGCTCCTCTGCGATCAATTGTATACTCTTCGCGGGCGTTATCTTGTGCATACCCATCCGTTTTGTTCTCCGTCCGCGTATGTACCTCGATTTACGTCTGCCGCCACGGCGCACCTTCACACGCACCATCACGATCCCCTGCTTCGCCCTGTAGCCGAGCGACCGTGCGCGATCGATCCGGGTCGGTCTCTCGATCCGTACCACGGTCGGGTCTCTTCGCCAGTCCTGCATACGCTGCCATCTGAGTTCATGTACATACGTCTGGTCAGGATTCTTCCATGCGTCTCTTACATAGCTATAAAATGATTTTGACATTCAATTTCACCATTTTCCCGGTTCAACTGTCGTTTCACAGTCACATCCCGGCGGTTGGAAGTACCAATTTGTGGTGCGGTTGTTATTAAATGTTGCCCGAGCAGCAGCGGGTTATCAGGTCAATCTCCGTCTGACCAGATAGACCAGAGCGACCACGGCAAGCACCCCATATCCACTCAGATCCGGCATCTCTTCGGGCGGGTCGAGCTGGTCAGTACCATTCACAGTTCCCCGCCTTGTCTGCACGATCTTCTCGATTGATCCGGAGATGTTCGCCCCCTGAACCATCGTCCGATTTTCAGAAGATGTGAAGGATCGGGCAGTCCTTGCAACCATCTTTGCATACCCGTAACCCACGATCATGTTGATCTCTGATTGTGCGAGTATGTTTGCATGCTCGTACGCACTCACAGCGAGAATTGGCTCTGCCCCGCGCTCTCTTGCGGATATGATGGCGGACATCGCATCCCTTTTGCTCTTGTTCACCTTTCCGTCCGGATCGGTGATTCCTATGAGCTCAATTGCGGTTCCCGCCTGCACCATCGCATGCAGCGAATCATAGATTGCACCGGCATAGTATCCAGTCTGCAACTCGCTTTTGGCACGGGACAGATCGTCCGCTGCGTCCCGGATCAGCATCTTGCACCCATCGGTCTCACTGACCAGTTCGTCGGCATACGCAAGAATCGAGATCGATTGGCTGTAGTATCTGGCTGCACGGTCGTGGATTAGCTCGTCCGGAATCGTTGCGTCCGAACCGATGCACGAGAGCGTTGCCCACCATCTGGCAGACCGGGCACGTTCCATCGCAAACGCAAGGAGGTCGATTGCCTCGCTAATGTCCTCTTTCTGCTCTGCCTCTTTCAGTTTCTCCCTTGCTATGGTCAACCTCGACTCTGCTGCTCCCACGCCCTCCAGGATTGCGTTCTTCGACTTCGCATCCTCTAAATCAAGCTCTGCATCAGCGATCTCGTCTTCGACACACCTGGCGAGGTTGGAGATGTATTCCTGCTGGTCATGCCTGTTGTCGGCTGCGAGATATCCGGAGAGCCAGCCGATACGCCGCAGATTGACCATCGTGTTGAAACTCCTGCTCATGGATGCGTAGTAGTTTTCGGTGTTGTAATCGTGCTGTGCGTCCTCTATCGCCTGATTCTGGCTGACAAACGCTTTCTTGAACTGTGGGTACGGGTCAGCGATCGCCACGGTCTCGTTGTACTGCACCCTTGACTCTTCCAGCAATGCAGCAGCGAGGGGCTGCATCGCGCCGATGTACTCCTCGGTCTGCACCTCCCCGGTCAAAAGTATCCTCGGGATTTCGTGACCTGTGTATATATAGATGGCATCTCTGATGTCTTCGATCTCCACGACCTGAACGCCCTGCGCCTCTCCGAGCTTGGTCACGTTTACGGTTATCGATTCTTCAATGATCCTCGAAAGCGGACCTGCCGGTTCGATGAACTGCGCAACAACCGTCACATTCCCCTGTCCGGACGGTACGAGGAAGGTATGCGCACCACTATTCACGGACGCGTTCAGTTTTGCGGGTATTCCCCCGACTGCGCCGATCGACTCATCTGGATTGATCATGCCGGTCATGACGACTCCGGAATCAACGGTCCAGTTCATGAGCGCTGCAACCGTTGCAACCGTTGTCGATGCGCCCGCGGACGGTCCCCCGATAACAGGTGACTCGGTATGCATCACATAGAAGAAATCGCGACTCTCTGGATCGATGCCTGTGATGTCGCACGCCAGAATCGATGCCAGTCTGGCAGAGCCCTGCATATCGACCTGTGTGAACGGCGCGGTATCGACGAATACGTGACCTGTACCGGCCGTCACCCAGACCGTCAGGTTTGTGAGCACGCCGACCTCGCCACCATCCGGTGTTAGGTACACGGCTGGAAGTGGGATAGAGACCGGATCAGCCGATGCACAGGAGACGCACGCTATGGGGATGAGAAGTACCGGAATCAGAATCAGAATCAGTTGCCTTGTTTTCATTGAATAATCCTCTCGTGTTGTGAACTTATAGAT
>DAOVGE010000101.1 GCA_030672605.1 Methanosarcinales archaeon | reverse complement strand
CGATGGCGATGTGATGTCAGATATGCTTGCTGCAGCCTTTGGGAGTTTAGCTATGATGACTTCGGTCTTAGTATCGCCTCATGGCTACTTCGAGTATGAAGCGGCACATGGCACGGTGCAGAAGCACTACTACAAGCATCTTCTGGGTGAGAAGACCTCTACTAACTCAGTCGCACTGATATTTGCATGGAGTGGTGCGCTCCGGAAGCGTGGCGAACTTGACGGCATACCTGAGCTTGGTGCATTTGCAGACAAACTGGATGCTGCTGCTTTAGGGACGATAGAAGACGGGATCATGACTGGCGACTTAGCGAAACTGGCGGAACCGCCGGCACAGAAGACGGTGAACACTGAAGAGTTCCTGGATGAGGTAGCACGGCGACTTGAGGTGTAGGATAGTTAATCATGTCAGGAATGGAATAGAACATTGAGAGACTTTTTAATTTGTTCTGGTCGGTTGAAAACATGGCGCCAACCCGGCAAATACAAATATGATTAGATGGGCGTAATCAGTGAAATCTGCGTTAATCTGTGGCTAAAACAGTATCAGCCACAGATTAATGCAGTTGGACATAGATTAGCGGTGTAAACGACTTTTCAGATCGATAGTGCTCCATTCGGGCAGTTGTGGTTGCGTAAGACAATCCAATGTACCCAGAAAATAATAAAAAGACTCATAATCATGACCCTAAAAACCACAATCATCTGTTCCGCAGCCGATCAGGCGAGCATGAATATCATGGAGAACCTGATTGCGCTGCACGACTGGGAGCGCGCCGGAGACGTCTACGAGTCAGACCGGTTCAGAATCGTTGAGGTTGCGAAACTCCACATCTTCTGCGATCACATCGATTCCGAACTTAAGAGACGTGGACTGCCAACAGATATGATCATCTTTGCATCAAAACACAAGAGCGACAACAACAAACGGTTATTCTCTGCGCATTTCACAGGGAACGTCGGAGATGCCAGGTTTGGGGGAAATCCGCATGAACTCGCTCCGGCAGCGCCGCAGGCACTGAAGTCATTTCTGCACTCGATGCGTAATCTTGCGGAGGGTACCGATTACGAGGTCTCAATGGAGTCGACCCATCACGGTCCGACCGCACTATCTGTGCCATCCATCTACATCGAGGTCGGCAGCACAGAGGCTGAGTGGGTCGATAAAAGCGCTGGTAGAATCGTTGCGAGTGCAATTCTGGAGTTTTCTGAGTCCGATTCCCCTGTTGCGGTCGGTTTTGGCGGGGGGCATTATGCGCCGAGGCAGACGAAACTGATCCTTGAGACCGATATCACGTTCGGGCACAACTTCCCGAAGTATCAACTGGACAATCTTGATTACGAGTTGATCCGCGATGCGCTCGTGAAATCGAGTGCGGATTTTGTGTACTTTGACAGAAAATCGATGAACGCTGCGCAACGGAACCGTATTCGCGCGAATGTGGAGGAACTCGGGTACGAAGTCCTGCGCGAGAGTACAATTGTGGAACGGTTCGGTCGGTGAACAGAAAGGATGCGGGGGGAGGGATTCGAACCCTCGAACTCCTGCGAGAATAGGCCCTGAACCTAGCGCCTTTGACCTGGCTGGGCAACCCCCGCTGGGGTGGACGTGATGGACCGATCGGGATTCGAACCCGAGGCCTCTTCCATGCCAAGGAAGCAATCTACCCCTGATCTATCGGCCCTATCAGGATGTAGTGCTGATATTGATGAGGTGGGTTATCAACATTGTGGTTGCGGTGCACCGAAACTTTCGAGACCGGAACCCGTGGTTAAATATAAGTCTGACAGAACCATTACATGATCGGTGAGCAACTATGAGAATGCCGGTAGTCGCAGGAAAGTTCTATCCCTCAAACCCCAGAACTCTGACAAAGGAGATCAAATCGTATTTTTCAGGTATCACGATTGCGCCGGATCAAACGATCATGGGCGCGGTTGTGCCGCATGCTGGATATATGTATTCGGGACGAACAGCGGCGCATGTGTACGCAGCGCTCCCGGATGCCGATACCTTCGTCATAATCGGGCCAAATCACACGGGTTACGGCTCTGTTGTCTCGGCGTCATCCGATTCATGGAGTACGCCGCTCGGAACCGTTGATTGCGATCTCGATATCATCGAGTCGCTCTCGCGCAGCATAATCGATATCGACGAAACCGCGCATCTGCGCGAGCATTCAATCGAGGTTCAGATTCCATTTCTACAAACGAGGTTTCGTGACTTTGAGATCGTTCCGATATGCATGGGATTGCAGGATGAGGATACGACACGTGATGTGAGTACCGAACTGATGGATGCGATCTCAGAAACCGACAAAAAGGTTGTTGTGATAGCTTCTTCTGATTTCACGCATTACAAGCCCGCGAAGGTGGCGTACGATACCGACCATTACGTGATCGAGCCGCTCCTTGAACTGAACGTGACCGAGTTCTACTCGCGAATCCGTGAGCGGGACGCTTCGATATGCGGATACGGTCCGATCGCGGTCATGATGCGGGTCTGCAGGGGGCTTGGCGCAAATTCTGCCAGACTGCTCAATTACTCAAATAGCGGGGATGTCCAGCCGATGCCGGATGTGGTCGCGTATGCAGGAATTGTGGTGAACGGGTGAGACTTGGTATGTGAAAGTCTCGAAAACGGTGGCGGTAGCAACAGTTTTGAAAACGGCTTTTTCATCGACAGTAATGCGGAAGCGTTGCCATAAGCACTGCGATAGCCAGGTCATGCATGGTTTTTATTATTTTCTGGTTACATTGGATGGTCTTATGGTATGTGTTTAGCTATACTTCACACCGCCACAACTTGAGCTTTTTCGTATCTGTGAAACCGTAGTGTGAGCAAAGCGCTGAGTCCTTGTTTGGGGGTTGTATCAGTTTGGTTCTACCAATAAAAAAAAGCGCAGTTTATGCCAGTGCTGAGTATAATACAAGGTCTCCAACATCAACTGAAGCAGATCACAAGAGGGGTGTATTGAATGCAAAGCTCCCAATGTTATCGAAATGTCCAGGATTTCATCACCAAGATATATCTTTGATAGGATATCTTAATCCCATTTCACCCACATGAAATAGCGAATATCCCATTGGGCCCTTCTCTGTTTTGTATGGGCACCATGGGCACCCATTCTGTTAAATGGGGCATCGATGCAGAAGAGCTATCTGGGATAAAATATGGGGAATACAACCACAGAGGGCACAGAGGGTCACAGAGAAATGTAATCTATTTTAAGCTGGGATTTGTGAGTAATGGCTGGTAAGAAAACTCTGTGGCCCTCTGTGGCCCTCTGTGGTTAATTATCTATAAAGCATAATAAATCATTTCATAACCATGATTCCTCACGGTTGGGTCACCTGGCTTTCAGACTACCCACACGGAATAGCGAAGAGCCGAACATTGTGGGCTCCGACACCAGTTGGAAGCCCGTACAAGGATTTTACTGCATAAAGCAGCCTAAATGATGATCCTGCGCCCGGTCCAAACGGCTGCACTCCGGGATCGTACAGGATCTTCTCAAAGCCACACCCCTTTGCAATCTCAAGGAGTCCTTTATCAACAAACCCGCCGCCGTCTTCGAGAATCTCGATTCACGCCTTAACTGACGGGTCTTGCATGTTGAAGCCAAGTATGACAACGCCCTCGATCTGTGATTCAGAGAGCGCATCGATCTCTGGCTTCTCGATCATCATGTTTGTGGCGTTATACATCGTCCGGCTGCCGAACTGCTCGCTTGCATGCGAGAGTCCTGCAAGCCTCGCCTCAATCGTCAATATCCTGCTTCGCAGAACTTCAGACACGTGCATAACGTTATCTACCATCAAACATAGTTGAGAGAGAAACACCATGAAAATCACTCGGATTTATGTTGATACTTCCGTGATTGGCGGATGTTGTGATTTTGAATTCAAAGAATGGTCCGTTGGACTTCTTTCAGACTTCGGACGGGGTGTATTTTCTTTAGTCCTTTCCTCACTTACAGATGCGGAAATCAGGGACGCACGATGAGGTCAAAGAGGTGTATAAAAAGTTTCGAGATTGTGAGCATGAATTTCTCGATTTGGACGCCGAATCTATAGAGCTTGCTGAGACATATATTGATCGAGGTATTTTATCTTCAAACTACAGGGATGATGATGCGAGACATATCGCGATGGCAACAGTTGCAGATGTGGATATTTTAGTAAGCTGGAACTTCCGGCATATTGTACATTTTGATAAAATTCGACAGTTTAATGCTGCGAATCTTGAAAAAGGATATAAAACGATAGCAATCTATTCTCCAATGGAGGTTGTGACTTATGTCCGTGAAAACGGTTGAAATGGTTCGAAAGATACGAGATAATCATTATGAAGAGACAAAGGGCATATCAGTCAAAGCACAGATACAATATATGCGGAAAAAAGCTGAGGAACTATTACAAGATTTCCACTGACACCTGTTAGCAGATAACACGGTGTAAAATTTCATTGCTTTGTTCCAGTGGTTTCGTCGAACTTATTTTACACTACGCGCTCACCACAAGCACGCGACCTCCAGACCGCGGATGCCGCTGACTTCGTTCGGGTGTGCCACGGCTGGAGCGGTCCCACCAACCGCCATAGCCCCACAAACACACACCTACGGCAGACACTCGGGCATCCACCTCTGAAAAAACAAACCCCGGACGGCGACACCACCTGCCGCCGCCCGCGATGACCTAAACTTTCGCGCCTATTCCGCCCGAAGCGGACTTGGGTCCAAGCGCCCGGATCTGCTCGACAAACTCGGTGACCGTTTCCCTGAACTTGGGTCCCTCATTTGCAGAGACCCACTCAAGATGCACCCTGCCCTCGAGTCCGAGAAGCTTCATCGCATCGACTACGTTTCCCATCCGCTCCTCGGTTTTGACATTGCCGTCGATGTAGTGGCAGCAGTCGATTGTGGCGGGCGGGTCGTTGCGGTTGCATGATAGGTGCGTTAAAGTGTCACTCGGTGGCTTTGTGTGTCACGCGATCGTGTGGATTGGTGCGGCGTGTGGTGGGGCGTGGGA
>DAOVGE010000091.1 GCA_030672605.1 Methanosarcinales archaeon | reverse complement strand
GTAAGAGCCGCAATTCTGAAAGGGTAGTATCCCAAGGTTGGCTCCACGCTCCCTGGCGAGAGCGCTTCGACGCCTCCTACCTATCCTTCACATCCAGAACCGAGGCCCAGCAACAGGCTGCAGTAAAGCTCCACGGGGTCTTCACTTCCCATTAGGGGTCTCCAGACTCTGCACTGGAATGTAAGCTTCACCGGATTCTAGCTAGGGACAGTAGAACTCTCATTGATCCATTCATGCAAGCCGCCAATTAAGCGGCAAGGTACTACGCTACCTTAAGAGGGTTATAGTTACCCCCGCCGTTGACAGGCCCTTCGTCTTGTTGAACCAAGGTTTCAGGTACCTGCACTGGGCAGGATTCACGGATCGTACTAGCCCTTACGGGTTCGCGATCCGCTATGTTGTTATTAGACAGTTAGAGCTCCCTTGTCACTGCGACCTGCCTTTCGCAAGGCAGGCACTCCTTATCCCGAAGTTACGGAGCTAATTTGCCGAATTCCCTTAGCTAGATTAGTCCGACACGCCTTAGCCTTCTCAGCTAGGGGCACCTGTGTCGGTTCTCGGTACGGACATCTGAGCACCCTTTTCACGGGCACCTGGACTCAGTCGACTGTTGTCATCACACATTCGCAGGCTTCTCGCCATTACGGCACTCCACCTGTTTCGGTGCTTGAACAGCGCGACAACGCTGCTCGACCTATCCGGATGCGTCAGGTCCTTACGGATATAGCTCGGATGGTACAGGAATATTAACCTGTTTCCCTTTCGGCGTACTCGAATTGCGGTACGTCTTAGGACCGACTAACCCTCGGCTGACGAACATTGCCGAGGAAACCTAGCCCCTTCGGCGGTTAGGATTCTCACCTAACTTTGCTGCTACTATTACCAGGATTTTCGTTCCTGCATGGTCCACAGGACTTTACAGCCCCGCTTCTGCCCAAACAGGACGCCTTCCTACGAGATTATCTTTCGACACTCCGTGGTATCGGTGGTCGGCTTGAGCCCCGTCCATTTTCGGAGCCCCAAACCTCGACTGGTGAGCTGTTACGCACTCCTTAGAGGGTAGCTGCTTCTAAGCTAACCTTCCAGTTGTCTATGGCCTGGGACGCCCTTTATTTTTAACACTTAGCCGACAC
Source organism: Methanosarcinales archaeon (assembly GCA_030672605.1). GTDB lineage: Archaea > Halobacteriota > Methanosarcinia > Methanosarcinales > Methanogasteraceae > Methanogaster_C. Next base: position 5,779 of record DAOVGE010000091.1, on the reverse strand, counting down.
TGAGGGACCTTAACCACGGTCTGGGTTGTCTCCCTTACGGACAACGAGCTTACCCCGTGCCCGGACTCCGATCTTCTACGATGATAGCGACTTTGGAGTTTGACAAGAAGACGAGGGATTTCTCCCCCGGCACCTCCAATCAGTGCTCTACCCCGCTAACGATCTCAGATCAGGTCATGCTACGACATGTTTCGGAAGGAACCAGCTGATGCCGGGCTCGATTGGCCTTTCACCCCTATACGCAGGTCACGCGAACGATTTGCATATCAGTACCGCCTACGGTCCTCCACGCGGCTTTCGCCACGCTTCAACCTGCCCACGCATAGATCGCCCGGCTTCGGGTCGTACCCCAGTGACTTCAGGCACATTGGATACCTCGCGCCATGCCAAAAGGCTACGCGCGTGTTGCTTTCGCTTCGACTCCCGCTTTTAAAGCGTTAATCTTGCCACCAAGATACACTCCCTGGCCCGTTCTTCAAAACGTATGATATGACACCGGCAACGCCGCCCGTACTACAGCCTCGCGACTGCCTCCTTCGCGGCGAAGATCCTTTACATGCCATATCCCACCATCACCATCTGGTTTCAAGCACTTTGCACCTCCATCTTTTGGATGCTTTTCAGTCTTCCCTCACGGTACTACTCTGCTATCGGTCTCAAGTTGTATTTAGTTTTGGAAGTTGATGTCTCCCAGATTTCCGCGGGATTTCCGACCCACGGTACTCGAGGATCAGATCACAGTCCACCAGTTTACGTCTACGCGGCTATCACGCTCTGTAGCCCAACATTCCAGATGAGTTTGACTTCACTGGTCCGGACCGTATATGATCTGCCTCACAACACCACATGTCTCGCCTCTCTCAAGGAAAGATTCGGTTTGAACTATGCTGTTTTTACTCGCCGTTACTCACAGCATCTCGGTTGATTTCTTTTCCTGCCCCTACTAAGATGTTTCAATTCGGAGCGTTCCCGATCCCGAAGGATCGATACGACTCACGTCGCATCAAGAAGTCTCATTCGGAGATCCTCGGTTCAATGGTTCCATGCACCTCGCCGAGGCTTATCGCAGCTTGGCACGTCCTTCATAGGCACTTGAGCCGAACTATTCACCAGATGGCATAATTACCAGAATCCGCCTCTGCTTAATTCAGTAAGCGTCCAGATCACACGTATACACGGCTTCATCGAACGAGATGCGACAATCTCGCTCTTCACCCTTCTATAGCAATGTTAATTGCCATATGCATCATAAATCACGTAACATAAGAGTTACAATGTATTCTATAGGTTAGGCGGTTAGCAGATAAAGGTTTCGTTGAAAGTCGCGATTGCACCTGGCACAAACGAGACACACAAGACGCCCGGTTATGCAATAACACATAAGATGCAGGAGCCGGGATAGCAGAATATGGCTACCAAAGGCGGCAAACTGTACATAATCGGAATTGGTCCCGGACATCCAGATCTAATGACCATTGCGGCGCAGAAGGCGATATCAGAGTCGCGCTACATCGTCGGCAACAACACGTATCTCGATCAGATCAAGTCACTGCTTGGTGATAAAGAGGTCATAACAAGTTCGATGGGAAAGGAGATTGCGCGTGCCAAAGACGCGCTGGAACTGGCATCTGGTGGAGATGTGGTCGCAATCATAAGCGGGGGAGACTCCGGGATATACGGTATGGCAGGAATCGTACTGGAGATTGCTGAGAAAAAAGATGCGGATATTGAGATAGAGGTGATTCCAGGAGTTACAGCCGCAAACGCAGCAGCAAGCATCCTCGGATCACCCATCACAGGCGACTTCGCAAGCGTGAGCCTGAGCGATCTGCTGACACCATGGGAGGATATCGAACAGCGGCTTCTGAGCGCGGCATCAGCCGATTTTGTGATCGTCCTGTACAATCCGAAGAGCAGGAACCGGAATACGAACTTCAAGAGATGCGTGGAACTGGTCCGGAAGCATAGAAGCGGGTCGGTTCCGGTCGGGCTCGTGAAAGATGCATTCAGAGAGGGGATGAGCGCGGTCACAACCACGCTCGAAGACGCGCTCAACTTCGACGATTTCGTGGACATGCATACCACTGTTATCATCGGAAATAGCGAGTCGAGAACATGGGGCAATGTCATCATAACGCCACGGGGCTATCACAGAAAATACGACTACTGATAGTGATTACTGGCTACCGGCGGTGCGCAAGTTCCACCAGGAATGCGCCCGCGGTCATGGTGTCACCCATGCCAACCGTTGATACCGGGTGCTCGCACCAGAGCGATGGAACAACGCAGATTGAATATCCACTCAATTGTAGATTCACTCCATTTCCGATCATCTTTCCGCCGAAGTGTTCATGCACAATCGCGCACTCACGGGCGCCTTTGCTGCTCGGCTCTAGATCGCGGACTGCCGCATCCACAGACGCGCGGTCCACGCGCCCGGTTGCTGCACGCGCGGCGGCTGCGGCTGCACCCGCGCCCAGCGCATCAATCTCGGATGCGCAATCGATGTAATCGCGATCAAAGACGCTCACCATGAAATCTCTCGTATGGGTGCACAATCTCGAGATCCCGAGGCGACCGATGAACTGTACCGCTTTTTCGATGATCTTTACTGCTGAAAAGTCCGTTTCTCCCTCGAAAAACTCGTCCTCGTTCATGCCAATACTATCCACGACACTGGAGATGTAAGAGATCACGTGATCCCGGATCTCGGCATCCAAAAAGTCTCCTGACTCGAAATGTATCTTTAAATCCGGATTTGATGATTTCCAGCTCCGCAATTCAGCTATAATCGGTTGCAAATGATCGAGATATGTTGATCCATCCGGATAGTTGCTGCGCAGCAGATGGAGTCCTGATACCAGCGCGCCATCCATCTCCTTGATTTTCGCATTGGAAAAAGCCTCAAACGCGCAATCGATGTGTAGCGCGATGTTTTTTGGGTCATACGTCGCTATGACACGGTTATTATCCGGCGCGACGATCGTTCTGCCGCGCAGTTTGACTTCTGTTCCTTTCTTAAAGTCGAAGACATAGTGTATGGCGTCTTCGCAATCACTCATCGCATGCGCACTACGCGCCGCATCATGTGCATTATATGCATCATGTGGCGTCAACAGGGCGAGTTCATCGTTTTCGTAAACCGGAATCCGGATCGCAGCTCCGGTGAGCAGGTCTGCCTGTGTCCGTGACATGGATGCCACGTTCGGAATCACAAGTGATGCGCCGAGATTGGAGAGAACGCTCGCAGCAATTCCTGCGTTTCCGCCCAAGCGAAGCACAGGTTCGTTTTTTATCAGAAGCGACGACTCAACGATTGCATCGGGTGCTTCGAGCAGATATTCGCCGCCGGTTCCGTTCTGTATATGCGAGAGTAGAAGAAGAATGAGATCGGTCATGTCGCTGACGCGATCCGGTGTGTGAGTACAATCAATCTCACAGCCCCATGTATCCCTGATGTAATCGGTGAGCTTTGCGCCGTCGATTGTTCCGACCGCGTCGATGTTCACGTTGTAGCAGCAGAGAATGTTCATGTGCCTGCCCCTGCTCCAGCACCCGTCCTCGCAATATCGAGCGTGAATCCCGCGCCCTGCCCGAGCCCCTCATCGATTCGTACCTCTATTCTGCTGACGCCGGGACTCATCCCGGGAGCCAGTTCGGATGCGACATACTCGCAGAGGCTCTCTGCGCTCGTTGAATCGGTCGGAACAAGTGTGACGTCCTCAATTGGGAACTGATACATCTTCCCGCCAGTCTCAACGATTATGCTCTGATCATCTTTTGTGATTTGCAGGCGGGTATCGTTCTCAGCAAGAATTACACGGTGGTCGAGGCGCTCGCAGATCTCTGCAATCAGTCCTTTCAGGATCTCAAAATCGATTATGAACTCGCCGGTTCGTTCTCCGAATACCTTCACACTCACAGCGTACGTATGCCCGTGCAGTCTTCCGCATTTCGGATGATGTGGTATCAGATGACAGGCAGAAAATCGGAGTTTCGCAGTCCAGCCGTCCAGTTCAACCCACAAGAGATCACCTATCAGTTCAGAATCTTCTTGATCTCGTCCGCAGCTTTGCCAAGTTCCACGAGCATAAGCCCGAGACCCGCGTCTGCCGGAGTGATCACCACAACCAACGCCTTTGGTCCGGCGCCAACTGCGATCAGTTTTCCATCATTCGATTCGACGATCACCCGATCCGGAACTCCCCTCTCCAGTTCGGTGGATGCGGTCTCTGCGGCGCCGAGCATCGTTGCGGACATCGCAGCGAACGTCTCGTCATCTCCTTTCTGCATGTATGATACCATGAGCAACCCGTCTCGACTCGCAATCACGCTTGATTCGATCTCCCCGGTCTTCATAAGATCTGATAAAACCTTGCTGAGCTTCTCTGTCATGATCATAATCAACCCCCTGTACGCCTTACTTCCGACTTGCGTCGGGAAACTAAATCAAACCGTATTACGCATATTCCGGTTTTGTCATACTCACCGGGATCCTTGCTCCCGCCAACAACCCCCTGATCGAGTACGTTTTGTATCAGACAGGTTGCAAGAATGCCGACAGGACAGACCCGGGTCGCCGGGATTCCGATCTCCTCACGTACATCCTTGCCAAGGTGGTGCTTACAAAATCTCGTTGTGAGTGTCATTTTATCACCCTCAAGTTTCACGTTCACAGAATCAGCGACGACACCACGCTCGAAGAGTATCTGCAGCTTCTCGGAATCGGAGAGCGCTGTCAGGTCGGTATCGCCTGCGAGGTATTTGATGATTGCACTCCCGTATTCGTGCGAAAGATTCCGGATGATCGCCTTGTAGCCATCTCCGAACATCTTCTGGGCAGATACCATGAATCCTCTCGAGATTATCATCTCCGAATCGATGAGTCGATCGGTGGATTTCCCAGTCTCGCCCACTGAGTCTGCTGCCATAGATACCGTTTTGATGTTCCATAATATATAACAGTTTCGTTGTTATAATCGTTAAAGCGTTTGTCAGCGACCGAATAGCACGGCAGCCCGGTTACAAGCAACGTTTATACACATCACAACCAAGAAATGACACATGATTGTCATCGGAACACGCGGGAGTATGCTGGCACGTATGCAGGCGGAGATCGTTTCCAAGCAACTGCACAAAGTCGGTATCGATACTGAGATTCGTATCATCAAGACGCATGGCGACTCGGTAACGAACCTCCCTCTGCACGAACTCTCCGGTGTCGGCGTATTCGTGCGTGAGATTGACGAGCACTCGCTTGCGGGTGATATCGACATCGCGGTCCACTCGATGAAGGACATACCCACGATCCGCCCGGAGCAACTGGTAACCGCGGCGGTTATGAAACGTGACTCCCCTCATGATATTCTGATCACAAACGACAACACACCTCTTGAGGAGATGCCTGCAGGCGCAGTCATCGGCACATCATCGATGCGCCGCAGAGCCCAGTTGAACCGATTCCGCGATGATCTTGATATCGTGGATCTGCGCGGCAACATCAACACCCGCCTACGAAAGTTGCGTGATCGTGTCTATGATGGTATCCTGCTTGCCGAGGCAGGGCTCACAAGGATGGGCTGGGATCTTGAATTTGAGCGGCTCGATATCGACCGCTTCATCCCGTCAGCCAATCAGGGCACAATCGCAATCGTGGCACTCAGAGATTCCGAGGCAGCAGATATAGTGTGTGCACTTAATCATCCGCAGACCAGAATCGAGACGTGAATTGAGCGGATCTTAATCGACGTTCTCGGAGGCGGGTTCAGTGTTCCGATAG
>DAOVGE010000132.1 GCA_030672605.1 Methanosarcinales archaeon | reverse complement strand
TGCGCCTTCGCGTTAAATTGAGAACGCAAAGACGCGAGGACGCAAAGAACGAAAATCGCGGTTTATAGGACACTACCCGAGACATACACAACATATCCTATAAATTATAGGAGCAACTGAATCGATTACAAAGGATTAATTTCCTCGCCAATACCTATATCCCATCACCCCAAACAGAACCCTGCATGAAGATATCAGACCTCCCGCTTCCGCCAGACATAATCAAATACTACGAAGGAACCGGCATCACCGAACTCTACCCGCCACAGGCAGAGGCGGTCGAGAGAGGGCTCCTCGGCGAAAGAAACATCCTCGCCGCGATACCGACCGCATCAGGAAAGACGCTACTCGCAGAACTTGCGATGCTCAATGCTATCAGATCCGGCGGAAAAGCGATGTATATCGTGCCGCTAAGGGCGCTCGCAAGCGAGAAGTACGAGCGGTTCTCCGGCTTCAGCGATCTCGGGGTCAGGGTGGGGATATCTTCAGGAGACTTCGATTCAAGGGACGAGTACCTCGGATCCAACGACATAATCGTCGCAACATCAGAGAAAGCGGACTCGCTCCTCAGAAACGAGACCGAGTGGATCCATGGTCTGACAACGTTAATCGTTGATGAGATCCATCTGCTCGACTCACCTGACCGGGGTCCGACGCTCGAGGTAACGATCGCAAAATTGCGCCGGATCAATCCGAAGATTCACATAATCGCACTCTCTGCAACGGTCGGGAATGCGCAGATGATCGCCGACTGGCTCGACGCTGAGTGCATATTATCAGACTGGCGTCCCGTTGACCTGCGCGAGGGCGTATTCCTCGGTGACACCATCTATTTCAGAGGTAAGGGGAGCGAGAGCGAGGTCAATCTCTCGCAGAGCCACCGCGACACCGTGATCGCACTCGTGCTTGACACGATGCAGAGCGGCGGGCAGTGCCTGATATTTGACAGCAGCCGTAGAAATGCGGTGAGTACCGCGGTGCGTGTAAGTAAGGCGCTAAAACTCCCGGATAATTCGGATCTTGCCGATTTCGCTGATACGGTCAGGGAAACCGATACCGATGCCGCACAAAAGCTCGCAGACTGCATCAAGCAGGGGGCGGCTTTTCACCACGCAGGGCTCCTTCCGGAGCACAGGCGAATCGTTGAGGACGGATTCCGCAATAACGTGATCAAAGTCATCGCATGCACGCCAACGCTCGCTTTCGGGCTGAATCTTCCGGCGAGAAGGGTCATAATCAAGAGTTACCGCAGATACGATCCGAATTACGGAATGCAGCCCATTCCGATCCTCGAATATAAGCAGATGGCAGGCAGAGCCGGGCGCCCGCATCTCGATCCATCCGGTGAGAGCATACTGATCGCAAAGTCATACCCGGAACTGGAGAGCCTGCTTGAGCACTACATCGAGTCAGATCCCGAGGAGATTGCGTCGAAACTGGGAACCGAGAGCGCACTCCGCAGCCACATCCTCTCTGCGATCGCGGGGATGTTTGCGCAATCGCACGATGAACTGATGGACTTTCTGAAGCTGACGTTCTTTGCAGCGCAGCAGGAGGTGCAAGGGGGACAAGGGGGGCAGAGAACGCCGGACACCTCACAATCGTACCTGCGAGAGATCGTTGACAACGTTCTTGATTTCCTCTGCGAAAATGCGATGATCACAATCTCTGAGGAATCGCTCTCGGCGACCCCTCTCGGAAGACTGGTATCGCGGCTCTATCTCGATCCACTGGGCGCAGCAACCATCGTTGACGGACTCGTTTCACGCGACTCGGCAAGCGACCTCACTCTGCTTCACCTGATCTGCAAAACTCCGGATGTCCGCAACCTATACCTCCGCAAGAATGACTATGCGTGGATCTACAATTTCGCATCCGATCGGCAAAACGAGTTCACAGAGGTTCCAAGCGAGTCCGATTCCGGGTATGAATGGTTCCTCTCGGAGGTCAAGACCGCAGCTCTTCTCCTCGACTGGACATCAGAGAGGCAGGATAAGGAGATCGAAGCGAAATTCGGCGTCGGCGGCGGAGATGTGAGGGGCATCTCGGATACAGCGCAGTGGATCATGTATGCGACTGCGCAGATATCCGGACACATCAAAAGCCCGCACACGAAGCTTGCAAGGGATCTCACAGACCGTCTGAAATACGGTGTGAAACCGGAACTCCTCAGGCTTGTAGGAGTTCGCGGCGTTGGGCGGGTGCGTGCAAGAAAGCTCTACGATGCCGGGTACGCAACACCGGAATCGCTCATGGATGCGGGCGAGCAGAGGATCGGTGCGATCGTCGGACCGAAGATTGCGAAGAACGTGATCAAGGAGATTGAGAGCGGGGGATGAGAAAGGGGTTATTATAGTGCTGATAGACGCGATCCAGCAGGTTCGCCTTCCCACAGAGACGTAAACGCCATTGCCAGCGCATCCCCCATCTGATCATCCATTCCATCTCTTCCGTTTTGCACGGAAACCAAGATACAGAAGCAGCACACCAACAAAAATCAGCACAATACCAATCACAAGATGCATCTCTGCTGGAATACTGATCCCTTTCATTTGTGGCACTGCCGGCGCAAGCATATCCTTGACAGCACGACACATCTCCACGATTCCACCGACTGTGGTCAACATTCCGGATACCAGCAAAAAGAGAATTCTGGTCTGCTTATGCGGATGTAAAACACCTCTACCTTTGTCGGTGAGTTCCCAATAAACCCATTTACGACTGTCATCTTTTTTTACAAAACCTGCCCCAGCCAATCTTGTTAAATGCTCATGCACAGTAGATTTAGAAAGATTCAACGCATCTGTTAATCTTGTTGCGGTCATACGCCCCGGAGAATCGAGTGATTTGAGAATGGCAACTCTCGTATCGGATGATAAAACATCGATTGAATCTTTGTCTATGATAATCTCTTCCGAAGGCATGAAATTATGGAGTTTCACATCAGTTATATCTCTTTCCAATCATCTATTCGGGGTCCTGCCATTCCAATTCACTCCCATACATATTCCAGACCCATGCCCAGGTATAATCCACAAATACAACAGAACTACCCTCTCCTATGTATATGGCACGCACATCCTCGAGAGTGCCCATCTTTGTGGTTATGTCGGTGGGTCTCGAGAACTCCAGTTCGATATAATCGGCATGTTTCTTTCGCTCTGGCATATTCCAATCCTCTTCAACACCTTTGATCCTGCCATTTATACTTTTTGTGATATTTAATATCTCACCTCTTGCTTCACGATATCCTTCTGATCCGGGCGTTAACACAATGCTTTCGCCACCCTCATACCCGATGGTGATTTTATCAGTGTGTGGATATTCAAAATACCAGTATCCTGCAAGGATGATGAGCAGAATTATCAATATTACTTTTAATATTTTCATATCTCTAAACTCCATTTTAAATTATAAAAATAAAAAGGGGGGAGAGTGCCCCCAATGGTTCGTTTTTCAGGTTGTTGTGACCTTCGCATGTACATTCACCCGGTTTCACTATTTCGTGCAGTCCATGCCCACAACCTCACCCGAATGAGCATCCACCTGGATTGTGACCGTTGAGATTACTGGTCCTTCTATGGTCATCCGCACATCCTCAAACGTCACCGACCATAGAAGTGTGTAATCTCCGTACAGCGACTTGTTTCGATCCAGCGGGCTTGAGGGACGACCGATGACAAGTTCTGTGTAGACATTGTCAGCATTCTCGACTCGCTTCTTCAGAACATCCGGAAGATTGAGTCCTTCCGCTCTTGCTATATCCACCGCATTTTCGTCTGTTATCCCTGGGATAACGTCCACGTTTATACCATGCCAGACCTTTCTGAACGATACCAGATTCCCGCATTTGTCGAGTTTGGCATTGATAAATCCGCCCCTGACCGGAACGCTATCGATATACTGCGTCCATAGCAAGACGAAATCCCCATCATCATCGGTTCTCACGTCCGGTTCGCTCAAACCGTCCGGAATATCAGTAATGCGCTTTATATTCTCAAGAGCGATCGTGGCGGCGTTCCCTTCACTCACAGTCTCGCATGGAACCTCCTTGCGCACATCTCTGTAATCGCCCATTCCTATTATCTCACCGGTGGATGCGTCTACCTTCGCATGCACAAGTCCTTTTTCCCATGAAATCTCCCAGTACGTCTTGTTCCATCCATGGTCGTTTATCAGGTTGGCATTGCAATCACCCGGCGGTGAATAACCCACATTCCGCAGTATATCCAGGGTGACATTGTAAGAGATCGATGGTTTTGCAATGTCCGGATCCAGTTTCGATATTACGTGCCTCGGACTGAAACTTTCAGTATGTTCGTCTCTATCGAAGAACATATATGCCGATATGCTGCCCAAAACCACTGCAACCAGTATTATCGCAGCTATCCATATTCTTGTCTTCATTTAAACACACCTCCTACGGGATAAGGCTGACATCGGAACCAAACAGTCTGATATTCCCGTCAGCGTACGGAACATCTCCTACTGCCTTTTCCTTTGCCGTTTCAACGCTGTCACCGTCCTCAATTGTATGATGGTAAAACCGGTCCGTGAAGTCATACGCGGTTTCGCTACCAACCGAACGCCTCCAGCCCATGTATGCCTCAGCTCCGTTCTCCTGGAAACTTTCAGGCAGATCGTTCTGCCACCAGTCCGAATCCCCTGAGTGGCATGCGCTTGCATAAGCAAACCGCATCGTGTCAAACTCGTATGGATCACTCAAGTCTGGTATATCCTCAGGATATATCTTCTCGCCATCTCCTGCAATCAGGTAGTTCTTACCCGATAATGTCTGACCTCCATGTCCGGAGAAGTACCAGATGTCAGCGTATGGCAGGCTATCATCTGTAATATCGTCTTTATCCCAGTTGTGGAAGTAGAGTGCCGAACAATCGGCATCGGTGTAATCCGTCACCAACTCTGCCTCTTCTTCGAATGGGTCTATTCCATGGCAGTCAGACCACGGTGTCGCATGGACTGTGGATGCTGCCATAGCCAACGTTACGAGCAGTACTGCTGCCACTGCTCTAATTGTTGTCCCCGATCCCATGTTGTCGTTTTCATCCTTTGGTTTGCGTTCTATCTTTCCCCGGAGGCACAACCAAAGCCTAAAGTAAGCATAAGGCGCAACATGATCGTGCCTTCGGGCGAGTTCTTTGGGGTTCGGCTTGCTCTTGCAAAAACATTCGAACCCCGTATTTCTTTGACACATGCTGTGTCATGGCGCTATATGTTTAAGCATAGTATATATATATCCAATCGTTATCGTCCGGTCAAAACCGAACGACCTTGATTTCAGGTGGAGGTGAAAATACCTCAAGACAGACTCTCTTCGGATCACGACTTTAAATCTCCAACAATCCCGGATCCAGTAGGATAACGGTCTGCTATCAGGGCTTTCAGGAATGGTGTCTGATTCGAAAGATCAACCGATCCCGCCGCTCCGTAATAAACGATGAAATAATCGCCCTCACGTCCGAATGTATTTTTGTAGACTAAAAAATATCCTGATGTCGTTTCACTTTCGTATTTAGTGGCATAGAAACTTTTTGATGCTTTTCCACCAATTCTTTTGCGTTCTTCACTTATATTCAACTCCACAGTTAAAACTCGTCCATGTTCCTCTAAATACTGGTACAGCTCCCTCTCTGCTTGCAATAACTTTTTATCATCATCGAAGTACCATTCGCCTGCCAGATATCGGTCATCCGAGCCCGTTCGTGAGTAGTTTGCATACCCGCAGTACTGCGAAAGCACCGGAAAGAATGGGGGTGATACTCCCGCCTTCCTCTCGCCGATCAATGAGAAATGTCCTGCGAAAGTCCCATTTACGACCACGTCCGTCGATGATACATATTCTGCGAGAGTCGTCTCATTGTAGATCCCATTTGCTACCATCTCATCTACGACCGCTTCCATAGCACTTGCATCACCACCAGAGACATAATCAGGAGAGGGAAGATACCATACCTGCATGCAATCAGAAGGAGGATATCCGGTGAGTGAAACAAAAGGAAGAACAATACACCACACG
>DAOVGE010000103.1 GCA_030672605.1 Methanosarcinales archaeon | reverse complement strand
GGATAACAGAGTCGTCACCGGCAAGAGTACATATCGACCCGGTGGCTTGCTACCTCGATGTCGGTTCTTTCCATCCTGGCTGTGCAGCAGCAGCCAAGGGTGAGGTTGTTCGCCTATTAAAGGGGATCGTGAGCTGGGTTTAGACCGTCGTGAGACAGGTCGGTTACTATCTATTAGGGGTGTTTTGAAGTCTGAGGGTAAGTTGCTTTTAGTACGAGAGGAACAGGGCAACGGTGCCTCTAGTCGATCGGTTGTCCGACAGGGCACTGCCGAGCAGCCACGCACCAATGGATAAGGGCTGAAAGCATCTAAGCCCGAAACCAAACCTGAAAAGAGACTTCTATAAGGATATTTGTAAAAGACAAGTTTGATAGAGTCGGGATGTACGCACCAAGGCAACGAGGTGTTAAGTCCGCGGCCACTAACATCCGTACCAGATTAGTCTCGTTTAACTAGGATCTACTGGATGTGAGCTGACTTCGGTCGGCTCGATTCAGGCGATATCCAGATCGCACAATATACACGGAAACACACGAGTACATCGGCCACAGCGGTAGGGAAACTCCTGTACCCATCCCGAACACAGAAGATAAGCCTGCCTGCGTTTGTGGTGCGTACTGTGGTGCGAGAGCCCACGGGAAGTCACAAACGCTGATGTGCTCAATTCTGATCACAAAGAATGAAATATGACTGCAATACACAATGATCTGCTTTTCTTTTTAAGTTGTAATCCTGATGAAGCTCAAGGCTGCGGCTGGTGCGATAGCGCTATAACTCACATATACAAGCTGTGCCAGTAGTGGCGCAGCACCGAAATTGTTATTATATCGGATTTGGTTATGTCAGGTACACAAAAAGCATGAGATTCCAGACGACTTCAAAGGTGGTCTCAGATGGATATCAGAGAATTGTACAAAAGATACGGAAGCGGTCATGTAGCATGCATCGATGATACCGTTGTCGCCCACGATAAAACGTTCAAAAAGGTCTTTGAAACCGTGAAAGAGAACGGTTTGCTTGGAAATAAGCGTCTTGTATTTAGATTTATACCTCCAGAGGAGTCTGTTTGTGTCTACCAGTTCTGTATTTAAGTACCCATACAGCAGGCGGTATATCTTAACGTTCGATTGCGAGGTTATTTATCCTGAAATTCCGATATCCTTGCAGACGAAGTACGGTGTTATCGAAGAGATGTTTCTTGTGGATACTGGTGCCGATATTACGACCCTGCCGAATTATGCGAGATATCTGTTTGAAGAGACTCCGACAGAGGGTGATCATGAGATGTATGGCATCGGCGGCAGTTCAAAATTTTGGAAATCAGTGATAACACTAAAACTTGCTGGACAGCGGCAGGGAAACTCTGGTATCTGATCCCCAAACACAGAAGATAAGCCTGGTCTGCGTTTCGTGGTTGCGTAACAGTGGTTGCGAGAGCCCACGGGAAGTCACAAACGTTGATGTGCTCGATTCTGATTTTCTGAAAGATGTTACCGTAGTGGGAGTTTTGACCATGACAAAGTATTTGATATCCAGATGTCAAGGATCGATATAAGACAATCTTAAAGCAAAGGAGATACGAAGATGACCCCGACTGTGATAAGAACCCAGCCAATCAATCTTACAGGTTTATGGAGATTAAAGATACTGCCTCCGGAAACAAGAGAATTGCTGGACATATTGGGGGAATTAAGAAGAACCAGTAATGTGAAAAAAGATGAACAAATTCTCGATACTTTGGATGAATTAGCGAAAGAAACGATGGAAATCTTGAAGAAGAAAGGAATTTCGCTTACGGTGGGGGATTTCCTGAAGGAGAGGGAGCGTTGATGAATGAAATATATCGATTCATCTGTCTTTATAGGTGCCTTTCTACCGACAGATCCAAATCATAAAATCTGCCGAAGTGTCATCGATACGATGATTCGTGATAGACTTCCAGCAGCAACCTCGGTTTTTGGATTGGCAGAAATAGGTGGTTTCTTCACCAGAAATATCAGTGAAAAAGTGGGATTGAAGCATGTAACGACATTACAACGGATAGAGAATCTGCAAATACATTATGCTGAAGATTTTTACACCTTTATGGATTCGGTTCTGGCTATTTCAGCATCTACAGGTTTGCCGGGGGCGGACGCTATTCACTTTGTCTCCGCGATTTCTCTGCCAGAAGTGGATGGGATTGTAACGTTGGACCGGCACTTCAGAAGGATGGAAGATCAGATCAAGGTAACGATTTTGCGAGCAGTGGTAGATTACCGGACCTGGTGGTTTGATTATGTCTGTTCGGCGGCGGATGATACTCCACATTCCACAGATGACCCTGATTCAGCCACAACAGTTATATTGGAGACATGCATCAGAAATGCTGACGTTGGTTTTCCACGCGTGTTGAGAACCAACACACAATTCCCGTCATAGAATGGTGGATTACAAACCAACGTCGTTATTTTATTCATGAACATACTGCACTCGATGTATGGGCAGGCGATCGGCGACATGCTTGGCGAGCCTGTCGAGGGCATGAGCCGTGAAGAGATCGCTGCGCAGTGGCACACCGTAACCGACTTCATAAGCCCGCCATCAATCACCGATGACACGATGATGACCCATCTTGTCGCAAGATCGGTCTGCGAGGTAGGTACGGTAGATCGCCGCCACATCGCAGCAGAATTTCTCAAAAACCGTGCGCGCATACCAAGAATGGGTCCGACAACCGCACACGCATTATCAGAACTCGCGAGCGATCCAAATTTTATACCCACCACCGGAACGACCAATGGCGCGGCGATGCGTGCTCCCGCAATCGCATGGCTATGCCCGACAGAGGCGGTTGTCAGAAACACAATCGAGTCATCGCTCGCGACACATGGGGCTCCGGTTGCAATCGCCGGCGCGTGCGCGATCGCGTGCGCAGTGTCGCAGGCGATCAATGGTGCGAACGTTCGAACGATCATACGCGCGGGAGTGTGTGGCGCAAGCGAGGTCTCAGACGAGCTTGCATCTCGCATAACCGAGTCTGTCGCGCTCGCATCACGCGTCTCGCTTGCGGATGCAATCAAGATCATTGGATGCGGAATCGAGACAGTTGAAGCCGTGCCCGCGGTCTTTGCGATCATCGCAAAGTATCCGGATTTTACAGATGGTGTGCTTGCCGCGGTCAATCTCGGCGGTGACACCGACACAATCGCAGGCATGGTCGGCGCAATCACGGGGGGCATGCCAGACGCCGTCATACCATCCGGATGGATCACTGCATGCGCCGGTTCTGTTGGTGCGATGATTGAGGAGTCGTGGGTGTGTGTTCAGCGTTTGCGGGACCTGGCTGTTTAGGTATTCTCTATGAACCAAAATTTCGTCGGATTGACCATCTGTTTAATCACGTCAATTTGGTTTTTGGGAGTTTTTATCAGGATTTTAGTGTTCTTACGACCATGTTTAGTACTTACTCAATATTGTGTGAACATCCGCATGTAAAACCACGAGATTACACAAGATTATACTTCGCACCGCCACAAACTGCGCTTTTTTGCAAATGTGTCCGTGATGTGTTGACGCCACGCAAAAGACGTGAAGATATAGATAACACCCTTCGCGTCTTTGCGACTTTGCGTTGAATTTGAGAATAAAAACGCAAAGACGCGAAGGCGCAAAGGCGCAAAGATTAAATAAACCTCTTGATTGGTAACCATGTTGTATGTGCTCTGATCTTGTGTATTCATGGTCAAATTGGCAATTGCAAAAATCGCAGTTTATGCCGGTGCCGGGTATAACACAAGAAATGGGGGCTCTTTGATATCTCGCGTGAAGGTGTTCAAACAACCAGTCCCGTCGGTTATTTACCAAAACTTGTTATACTCTGGTTTCGAGGAGTTTATCAAGAATTTGGTCTATTTCTACCAGTTTTTATCACGAATTTACGAATGGACGAATGGCACAAATTCATTCTGGTTTAGCATTCGTGAAATTTGTTTATTCGTGTCATTCGTGATCCCTAAGCGCTTAACGCCACACAGACCGGATTCATCTACGAAATGTTTGCAACGCGAATTGTCAAAGAGCCGGAAAGGGCAGTTTTTCTCGTGGAAATCTGTGCAATCTTGTGGTTAGCTAAACACGTACGGTAACTTTAATCTTCTTACATTCTATTTAATGGTATGGATGATAAAGAGCTTATGCACATCACTCCGGGAGTACATTCACCATGGTTTGTGAAGAGCGTTGAACCGGACGGATCGGAAGAAAGAATAGATATATATATATCTTGATTTCATCAAAGGAAGTCGGGTTACTGGGAAAAAAGTGGTCGGGGGAAACGAGATTCGCCCCCCAAAAAATTGAGTTTTACTCCTTCTTTCTGCGGTAGAATGCAACAAGTCCAAGCAGCGCAACCGCCGGGATAGCTATTGTTGTGAATTCCGGGATTTGATAATCCCACTGGTAATATTCGTCCCAGCAACAGCAGTAGCATCCATCGCCCTTCTCAAAGTCACACCATGCCAGATCATTCTCATCAACTACGTTGCCATCTTCATCTGGTAGTGCCCTCTTGGCCAAACCCAGATCTGTTCGGTTTCGTAGTATCCTGTAGCGTTCGTTCTGGCACTCCAGATCAGAACATCGCAGACCGGCCGCGTTTTCTCTATCTCAACATTAACATCTGAAATACCAGTGCCGTCCGCATCGGTTATGTAGCCATGAAATCCAAAACCTTCGCTGCATTCACGCCCCGCCGCCGTGCCCGTAAACACAGCAATCGTTGAGAGCAAAAGAATCGCCGCAATCATCATCGATTTTATTCGTGTCATCGTTTCACCTCTATTCTCTGCATCCAGACCATGCCGTTTCCACGGCGCAACTGGTGTGTGCTGCTAATCAGTTCCGCCATCCTACTTAAAAGTATTGGTTTAGCAGTAAATTTAATTAATTTATGTCTAAATAACATCACATTGATGAGCTCTTTAATCAGGCAACCACCAGCCTTATGAGTTTTCAGCCGCGTAGTTATCCATATTCATGAACTCAGATATCAGAAAAGCACGGATAATTGCAGACTACCAGTTCGGAAGCGGCGCAGGGCATGCATTGTTTCCTGATGACGCAACCATCAGGTTGTCCACAAGCGGCAGGATACGCCAGATCCTGCGCAAGGGGGAGCGGATCGCAACGCTCCGTGCAGACGACAATCAATTCACACTTGGAAAAATCGGGGCGCTGCGATTGCACGCGTTCCTGCCGCATCCGGAGATGCGAATCACGGTCAACAGCGATTCAGCGCCCTTTGTTCTGCAGGGAAAGACAGCGTTCGCACGACATGTCGTTGGTGTGGACCCGCGTATTCGGAGCGGCGACGAGGTGCTTGTCGTGGATTGCGAGGACAACCTTCTCGCAACAGGAGAGGCTTGCCTCTCTGCATCCGAATTACTATCGTTTGATCGCGGTATGGGTGTGGATGTACGGATCGGGCTTTACGCCGCATCCTCCAGTTCGAGCCTCGGCGCAACACCGAGCGATTTGATCTCATCGAGTAGCAGCTTGAACGCGTAACTCATGTCCACCGGATAGATCTCTGTTTCGGCACCGCAGTTGGTGCAGAATGCGAGATTCTTTCTCCGATCAAAGGTTGCGATCATTCCGCAGTGCCCGCAGACCAGTTCGGTCACCTTGTCAGATTCCTCAAGCAGACGCTCCTTCAGGGAGAGCGCCGCGCCGTGCCCGATTAAGACATCGCGCTCCATCTCTCCGAATCTGAGACCGCCCTCTCTTGCACGCCCCTCTGTCGGCTGGCGTGTCAGCACCTGGACAGGTCCTCTCGACCGTGCATGGATCTTGGATGCAACCATGTGATGCAGCTTTTGATACAAAATGGCTCCGATAAATATGTCTGCCTTGATCTGTGCACCTGTGACGCCGTCGTACATCACCTCCTTTCCTGTGTGCGCAAAACCACATTTCCGGAGTGCATGACGCAAATCAGCCTCGGTTTCGCCTGAAAAGGCAGTGGCATCGATCCTCCGTCCCTGAAGCGCTGCGGCTTTTCCGCCGATCATCTCGAGCACATGCCCGACAGTCATCCTCGACGGGATTGCGTGTGGATTGAGTATTAAATCAGGAACGAGTCCCTGCTCGGTGAATGGCATATCCTCGTACGGTACGATCAATCCGATGACCCCTTTCTGACCGTGCCTCGATGCAAATTTGTCCCCGATCTCAGGTATCCGCTGATCCCTGATCTTCACCCTTGCGAGCCGGGTTCCGTACGATTCGGTCACGATTACGGTATCCACGATTCCTTTCTCGTTTGAGCGCATCGTAACCGAGTTTTCACGGCGTTCCTGCGGAGTAAGTCCAAGTTCTGTTGGTTCTTCGATGAATCTCGGAGGGGACGTCTTTCCGATGAGAACGTCTCCAGGACCCACAACCGTCTCCGGATTGATCAGACCATCAGCATCCAGATACGCGTAGGCGTCCTCGCCTCTTGCACCCCTCACCTCGGCATCAGGAATCTCGAACCGATCCTCCTGACCCCCGGGATAGCGCTGCTCCTCTCCTTCGAGCGTTCTGAAGAAGTGGCTGCGCCCGAGCCCGCGTTCGATTGCGCCCTTGTTCACAACGAGCGCATCTTCGATGTTGTACCCCTCAAACGAGAGCACTGCCACGATAAAGTTCTGACCCGCAGGGCGATCGTCCGCACCGATTGCATACGCTGTCGATGTGCTCACGATCGCGTGCTGTGGATAGTGGAGGATGTGCCCGCGAGTATCAGGTCGCATCTTGAAGTTCGCTGACGGAACTCCGATGCACTGCTTGACCATAGCAGCGCCCATCGTGTTTCTAGGACTCGCATTATGCTCTGGGAACGGGACCATGCCCGTGCATATTCCAAGGATCAGAGATGGGTCGATCTCGAGATGGGTATGTTCAGGCGTAAGATCGTCTCCGTTTATCGCAATAAGTGCATTCTCTTCCTCTTCGGCATCCAGATACTCAATTACGCCTTCTGCTACGAGACAATCAAAGTCGATCTCGCCGCTTTCGAACCTTTCGATCTGCTCCTCTGTCGCAAGCAAACTTCCGCCCTCCGCCACCAACAGTGGTCGGCGAGCCCTGCCCATGTCGGTGTTGAGGATCACATCACGCCCCTGGAGCGCGACATTGAGCTGGTGGCTGATTATACCTCGCCTCCGTTTTGCTCTGACCTCGCGCACTAGACCCTCCGAATTTTCATGGATGCCGATCAGAGCACCATTCAAGAATATCTTACCTGTCATTGATCGATACCTTCCTTAAGCCCTTATCCTCGGTCTATCACACCGCAACGACGCCGCACATATACAGCTCGCTCTTGATATCCCTGGTGTCCTCAATTCCGGTTGAGAGTTCCACCATCTGGGCAAAGTTCTTTACAAGACCACAGTTCGGACCTTCCGGAGTTTCGGATGGGCAGAGTCTGCCCCACTGAGTCGGATGCAGATCCCTCGCCTCGAAATGTGGCTGCGTCCTCGACAGTGGCGAGATCACCCTCCGCAGATGTGATAATGTAGATATATGATCTGTGCGGTCGAGCAACTGCGCAACGCCTGTACGCCCTCCGACCCAGTTCCCGGTTGCAAGCGGGTATACGATCCGTTGCGTGAGAACGTCCGGACGTATCACAGTCATGATGTTTAATTCCCGCTTTCTCATACTCGCACGCTCTATCTGGTACTTGATGTCCCTGGCGAGCCGATTGAACGAGACCCGGAACAGATCCTCCATCAGATTACCTGCAAGCTTCAGTCTTTTGTTCGCATAGTGATCCTTGTCATCCGCACTTCTTCGCCCAAGAGCCAGTTCAAAACAGGCTTCAGCCATCCTTGCCAGAAAGTGAGCCTTGACCAGCCGATCGTTCACATCGTTGCCGAGATGTGGGAGTAGATATCTGTCAAGTACGTAGCCAATTCTCCTTGTCTGGTACTCCTTCGCCTGCCTTGCCGCAACAATCCCCCCGATCTCATGAAGCGCATCATCCTGTGTTGCCACTCCGAGATTGTAGCTCGCCTCCAGGTTCTCTGCCATGAACTCCTGAATCTCGGGGTCATCCGAGACCGCTGTCACGAGGTCAGAATCGGTCTCGAGCCCGAGCGCCTTGGCAAGCACGACAAAGTTGATTCTGCCCGGAACCGACGGAAACGAGACCTCGAGTATCGATTTCCGACCGCGCTCAACAATCGTCAATGCCCTGTAACCGTATCGCTCTGAAAAGACCTTCGCAATCTCGATCTGATCTCCGTACTTGTTCTCGACCTCGGTCATGATCTTGTTCGGCGCAAGA
>DAOVGE010000001.1 GCA_030672605.1 Methanosarcinales archaeon | reverse complement strand
TGCGCCTTTGCGTTGAATTGGGAAACAAAAACGAGAAAGACGCGAGGGTGCAAAGACGCAAAGAAAGAAAACCATTCTGTTAGCGATCATGTTGTGTGAGCATCGTCGCTCTTGTGTTCATGGTCGGATTGACCATTACAGATTACACGAGATTGACACAGAAATCTTGTGGAGATGGCTGTGCCGCTGCTTCGCAGACTGTGTGATCTTGTGGTTCCTACCACTCGTTATTGAGCATGTTCGGTCAGATGGACTTTTCAGATTTCACACCACCGGTGTCGGCGGCAGCACCGATACGCCAGCAACGAGGCACCCGACAACATACCCGGCAATCGCACCTGTGTTCAGGAACGGCAGCCCCGCCTGCGGCTTTCCCCCCGCAACGGCTGCCATCAGCGCCACATACCCAATCAGCGTCCCGACCGCTGCGAGAACCGCGGGCAGGACTGCGTACCCGAATAATAACGTCATGTCCGGATATGCTTTCAGAAGGAATGTGTTTGCAGAGACAACAAGGATCGTCGGCATCACAGCATCGCCAAGTCCCATGAAGTATGCGCCGCGCTCACCGTCCTCGTCAGCGGTGAAGTCCTGTTTCATGAAGGAGTAATCCTTTCGCTTCGGAACTACGAAGAGAATCGGTGCATGGAGTTCCATCACGCCCTCTGCGAGCGCGATCATGTGTTTGGTCTTGTACACGGAGATAAAATCGTAGACCAGGAGAAGGATCAAGAGGATAATTGTCGGGAGAATCGCAAGCGAGATTCCGAGAATTGCGCTTGCACCCGCTCCGACGAGAATTCCTGTGATATCGACCACATACCACTCAGGAAATTTGTATAAAAGTACGGTCAGTATTGCAGTCAGGGTTACAGACGCACCGACTCCCATGAATGTTATAAAGACGTAATACATGGTCGCTGCCACCGCGAATAGCAGAATTCCATGGAGGACGTACTTTTTGTTCATCTTGATTATGATTAAGATGAAGAGCGTGAATATTAGTATAATTGCAATATAATATACAGAATTCCATACTGACTCGGGATTATCGGTTGCGCACATCCCTCCCGATTCCATCGGTTGCGCCATCATGAGCGCAAGCACCTGCACGAGTATGATGAACCCCGCCATCCCGATGAGCGGGACGTACTCGGATAGTGATTTCATAGTAGCACTTGAGCGGCAATGGTTGTAAACCTTGCCGGGGTCGGAGATTCTCACGAAAGACTGCTCTGGCGTGCCAATGAGGAAGAGGTTTTTGATTCGCGGAAGGTAACTGGGATGCGGCATGAAGCTTGCGGCGCATGACAAGGACATCCGGGGTGTGAGATATCTTGAGATTATGAGTGATGTGGTACCCGACTTGTACAGGCAGGGGTGTATGCCCGCATAAACGATACCAATATGTACAATAACAGTGAATGGCAACGCATGATCACCCCCGAGGAAGTCGAACACATCGGATGGCTTGCGCGCATAAAACTGAGCGAAGAGGAAAAGAAGCAGTATGCGGGGCAGATGAGCGACATACTTGATTATTTTGGGAAAATCGATGAAATAGATACCAATGTCGAGCCGACATACCAGGTACTTGCATTACACAATATATTCAGGGAAGATGCAGACTCCGAATCGATGAAACAGGAAGATGTACTCGCAAACGCCCCGAAAGAGAAGGATGGCTATTTCAAGACTCCGAGGATCGTGTGACCATGATACGCACTATGAATATTACTGAGGTATCACGGCGCATCAAAGAGTCTTCTGCGGAGGCAGTTGTCGCTGAACATCTTAAACGCATCCGAAAGAACGAATTTAACACATTCATAACAGTAGCAGAAGATCAATCGCTCAGGCAGGCTCGTGTGATCGATTCAGGAGAATCAGAGTCAAACGGCAGACTGAGCGGTGTTCCGATCGCAATCAAGGACAATATGTCAACGAAAGGCATCCGGACGACCTGCGCATCACATATTCTTGATGGTTACATCCCCCCATACAATGCCACCGTGATCGAACGTCTGTACGCTGAAGGCGCAATCGTCATCGGAAAAGCAAATATGGATGAGTTCGCGATGGGTTCATCCACAGAGTCCAGCTACTATGGACCGACAAGAAACCCGCACAACCCGAATTGTGTTCCAGGGGGCTCATCAGGCGGGAGCGCTGCCGCTGTTGCCGCAGGAGAAGTGGCGATCGCACTTGGATCTGACACAGGCGGATCTGTTCGGTGTCCTGCATCCTTCTGCGGCGTCGTCGGGCTGAAGCCAACGTATGGTGCGGTGTCCAGATACGGACTGATCGCTTATGCAAACTCGCTTGAGCAGATCGGACCGATCGCATCGAACGTGCGGGATGTTGCGCTCCTGTATTCGATTATTGCAGGTTATGACCCAAAGGACTCAACGTCTGTTGACTCGGATACAAACATAACAATCAACTGCGATCTGCGCGGGCTTGCTATCGGCGTTCCCATGGAGTATTTCGGTGAAGGAATAAATCCCGCGGTGGAGAAGGCGGTCTGGAACAGGATACATGATCTCGAGGCAGAAGGGGCGACATACACCGAGATTGAGATGCCGTACACGGATTACGCGCTTGCCGCATATTACATCATTGCGATGAGCGAGGCGTCATCAAATCTGGCGAGATTCGATGGCATGAGGTACGGTCTGCGCACCGAGGACAAGGACTTGACCACAACATACTCGGATGTGCGTGCACTCGGGTTCGGAGACGAGGTCAAGCGAAGGATCATTCTCGGCACATTCTCGCTATCAACAGGCTATCACGACAAATATTATCTGAAAGCCCTGAAGGTGCGAACACTTGTGAAACAGGACTTTGATTCGGCATTCGGAAGCGTTGATGTCCTAATCGCACCGACGATGCCGATGCCGGCATTCGAAATCGGGGAACTCGTGGATCCGCTCTCGCAGTATCTCGCTGACGTGAACACGGTTCCGATCAATCTCGCTGGCGTGCCCTCGGTATCAGTGCCATGCGGAAGCACGCGGGGTCTTCCGATCGGACTTCAGATAATCGGAGGGTTCTTCGAGGAGTCACGGATTCTCGATGTGGCCGCGGTTGTGGAGCAGGTGAACGGGTAGCGCATCAGTCACCAGTCGTTCCTGCGCTGTTGCGCGATGTACTCATCAATCGTTACAGGGTCGCCTGCCCGGTATGCAGCGTGACTCTTCTCCAATTGCACCAGATCTCGTACTTTCAAGCCGCGTCAGTTATCTATTTGCCTCAATAGTAATTATTGTGGCAGCTTTTGGGTTTTCGCGTGCTTCTTCCAGTGTTCTTACTTGCGTATCTGCGCCAGGCAGTTCTACAGGCGTTGCTGATCCGCCACCGCAATCTTGCTTGAGTACTGTGCAGGTCCGGCTGCGAGCGGATCTGGGATGGATTACGTCATTCTCGCAATCTCCGGCGGGGGCGATCGAATCAAGCGGCGATGAAACGGTTCATACGAGAGGGTGGGTGTGCGGGTGCTTGCCCGAGGATTCATGATTCTTGTATTGCCCGTCACTGCTTTGTATTGCGAGGAATCCACTCCACCCCGTAACTCGTCACAGCTTTTCCAAAGAGAGCTGTATAATTCGATTTCCGTATCTGTTTATACTCAGCGACCGGCATAAACTGCGCTTTTTATCGACGGACTGAAAACCGATGCTGCCCACAAACAAGGGCATAAGTTTTACTTGTACGATATAATCCAAATTTTTAGCGGAATTTATGGATTTTGTGGCAGCATATTCGTGTAATTCGAGATATTCGTATGCATTTGTGATTTTAACACGAATTGCACGAGTAGACGAATCTCACGAATTCGATAATCGGCGAGTTTGAAAAGCTCAATTTGTGGCGGTGTGAAGTACAGCTAAACACGTACACTTTTCTTAATTACCATTTCTAATTCATTTCTAATGCAACAAACCGATAGAAAATCAAAATGTGTGGGTATCTATTTGAATACCACGCGATTCATCATGAGATAGTTGACTTTATATCGCAAGAAGTCTAATATTTTCAACGGAGAGAATAGAATGTTATACACAAATCTGAAACACCTGGAAACGGAACAAGAAGTCAAGGAAGCCGTGAAAAACAATGAAAAGGTCATGATTTGCTGCGGCAGAATGGGTCCGATGTGCCTTCCCGTCTATGGTATTATGGAAGAATTGGAACCGGCATATCCACACATCACATTCTATGACCAGGATTTTGACATCCCTGCGGCAGACTTTATCAAAAATTTGCCTGACTGTGCATCGTTCATGGGTTTGCCGTTCACAGTATATTTCAAGAATGGGGGCGCCGTAGCAGCCACAAGCAGCATACAAAACAAGGACCAGGTGATAAAAATACTGGACATGGAATTAGGTAAGTAATCATGGGAACATTGGCTCTGGATCCGATTATTGGTGGATGGTGAGTTGGTTGAGAGGGTTACAGGCTCTGCACTTAAGTCTGTGGGTCGTTGATTATACGTATCGCCGCATAAACTGCGATTTTTTATAGATAGAACCATAGCTCATATTTAGCATACGGGCAGCTACTTTTTAGTTTGGGATGTAAATCTCTTGATTCTGATGGATTCTGTGGTTCTCGAAAAGGCTACTTGTATTAATAGTCACTTTGTCAATCGTATTATAAATTAATAAGTCTATACTGCTCCTTCATGAGTCTTCAAGACGCCTATAAACATGAAAATGAAGATTTCAAAATGCTTTGGTATTACAACGTGAGTTTATCCCGCCGTTAACCATCCACGAAAGAAAATGCAGTTTGAAAAAAGATTTTGATCCTTTGGCACATAAATCGAAACAAATTTGCATATTCATCGAAGAGGAAGAGTACAACCGTATATTGGGTGATGCTACAGCTTTTCGCCAGTATTTGGATGGTATGATTGTGCAATATCCGGAACCGTTTCCCGGTTATGATCCGGCAAGGGTATGCATTGTATGACATCCTTCCGGATTCCGTGAAAATGCCGGAAATTCGTTTGCGGCGCATTAAAGTAAAAGCAAATGACGGTAGTGGAGATGAAGTATTTACCTTTCCGCCCTTCCGTTGTAATGCCTTATATGGTCGGTTACACCAACGACGTGGAGAAACCCCTGTTTTTACGTCGTTGGGGGGTTCCTTACTGGGCATTGACGTGCGTCGTTGGGCGCGACGAACAGCACTGGTATCACATCGATAATCACATCGGTCGCAACAGTATATACTCGACACCGGTATAAACCGCGATTTTCGTTCTTTGCGTCCTCGCGTCTTTGCGTTCTCAATTTAACGCGAAGGCGCAAAGGCG
>DAOVGE010000184.1 GCA_030672605.1 Methanosarcinales archaeon | reverse complement strand
CTGCCCACTGAACAGATGCAAGCGACATTTTAAGCCTTTCGATTCCGACGATTGTCTCTGTCAATTCGTTGTAAAACGGGGACAGTTCATCGAAATTGGGGAAGTCATGCACGGTTTTCAGGAGACGAACCGATAGAACGTCCGCTACCGTCTGAACCATCGACCGCTGGATGCTGACGACCCCGCGCCCTTTCCCTGCCTTGGCAGGGCGCAGAGCGCGCCTGAACGCCTGGTCAAGTAGCTCGTCAGCGGTCGGTACGGTGCGCAATCGTTCGTAGATCATGTTGAGCTATCTCTCGCCGCATCGGCATTACCTTTGCCGTGACCAACAAGATAAAATAGTAATCGAGCCATCGAGAACCTGCGATGGTTAAGGTTGGCGTACATGTATCGATTGCAGGCTCAATAGACCGGGCAGTCGAGAGGGCGCAGAAGATAGGCTGCGACACATTCCAGATATTCACGAGAAACCCGAGGAGCTGGCGGTTTAAGGATCTCCCCACCGAACAGATCGAAAAGTTCACACAGGGCATCAAAAAGTCGGGAATCTATCCGCCGGTTGCTCACATGCCATATCTTCCGAATCTGGCGTCGCCGAAGGAGGAGGTCTACAGCCGCTCAATTGATACTCTCGCAAACGAGATTGCACGGTGCAGCGCGCTGCAGATTCCATATCTTGTGACCCATCTCGGGAGCCATCTGGGAACGGGAATGGAAGACGGCTTCGGGCGCATAATATCTGCCGTTGATGCGGCGACCTGCGAAAACAGGGACGTTACGCTCCTTCTCGAGAACACCGCCGGCACAAAGAACAGCATGGGCGGGAGCTTTGAGGACATACAACGAATCATCGACGGACTGGAGCGCGACGAGCTTGTGGGCGTATGTTTCGATACCTGCCACGCGTTCGCTGCCGGCTACGAACTCAGAACCGCTGAGGCGCTGAACGCAACGATTGCTGAGTTCGACCGGACAATCGGACTCGGCGGGCTGAAACTCCTCCATCTGAACGACTCAAAAGGCGCTCTGGGCTCTGGAGTGGACCGGCACGAGCATATCGGCATGGGTGAGATCGGGGAAGACGGATTCAGAGCCATATTACATCATGAAGTCCTTAAAACGCTCCCGATGATACTTGAAACGCCGGTCAATGAGCGAAGAGACGATGTCGGGAATATCCGGGTGGTGCGGATGCTTGCTGAGGGGTGAGGGGTGATGATATATCGCATTATTCTCCGGAGAGGTGTGAATATATGCCATCTGATATCTCAGCCAGCCTGTAAGCAGGCAGTTCCTCGGGTCGCATATTCAGCAGACCCTCTGGTATGTCCATCCCCCCGATATCGGCAAATGACTTAATCGAGTTTCTCAGTTTCTTTCTGCGCTGGGCGAAGACAGCGTTCAGGAATTTAGAGAAGAAATCATAATTCAGGACGTCATATTCAGGCGCACGCATGGTGAGGCGCACGATTGCGGATCGCACGCTTGGTTCCGGAGAGAAGGCTGTGGCAGGCACAATCTCGAGCAACTCAACATTGGTTTTGTACTGAACAGATATCGAAAGCCGCCCATAATCCTTTGATCCGTGAGATGCCGCCATCCGCTTCGCAAACTCGTACTGGTACATCAAAATCGCAGTTTCAAAGGGATATTCGAGTAATTTGAATGTGATCTGCGAAGAGATCGAGTAAGGCAGATTTGAAACGATTTTGTTGAACCGCGGAAACTCAATCTTCAGCGCATCGCCATGCACGATCTCTACATTAGGGTTCTTCGTGTTATTTGCGTTATCCGTGTTCTTGAAGCGCTGATCCAGTAACCTGACAAAAGACGGATCAGATTCGATTGCAATCACTCGCTCTGCGCGTTCAGCAAGCTTCTCTGTGAGAACACCGGTTCCGGCACCGATCTCCAGCACCACATCACTCTTGCGTAACCCGGCATACGCGATTATGCGATGCAGCACCTGATCATCAATTAAGATATATTGATCGGATTTTGCCATCCAGTCTATCTTCTTATCGCCTTCCCCTCTTTCGGGAATGTTCCGATGGCCGGGATTCCGGGGGTTTGGTTGTGAACAGGCGGTACCTGACATCGCTTGTGAGTTCGTTCTCGATCTGGTGCGCAAAGATGGTCTCTGGTTTGTGCAAGCCCTTAACCCTCGCAGTTAAATCCTCGAAACTTGTGAAATCGCCCTTCTTCCGCTCATCGAGTATTGCCCACATCAGTTTCTTCCCAATGCCTGGCAGCAATTCGAGCATGTGCTGTCTGGTCGATATCGGGTATGCTTCGTTTATGAACTTGGCAAAACGCGATTCGTTATTCAGGACTATACTTTCCAACACATACGCGAGTTCGCTCTTTGCCCCATGCGTCAGGTCGGCGTATTCGAGTCGGCGCTTCACGTGATCGATCACGTCGCGCCCATCATTTCCGATATGGACTTGATCACCGATCAGCGGCGCCATGCCTTCCTTTGGTACCAGCTCCATCAGAACAAAGTAGGTCTCGCCAATCCCCTGGATGGATGGTTTCTTCTGATACGCAGGTCTGGGATCGTCCGGATCCCCATAAGGAAGATAATCCAGCACCCAGGCATACTTCTCCTTTCCAGATTTCTTATCGCTATATGGCATTAAAACGCTCCCGCCATCCCTTCTATTACAATTTATGTTGAGTCGGCTATAAGGTCCAACATCTGATCCAGGTCGTCGGTGGTCATTATGAATCGCTCCTTTGCATAGATGCTGCGAAGCTCATCCCTTGTCTGCGGGACGGTATCTGCAATCCTGATCGCGATTTCAGGTTTCATCTTCTCCAGTTCCAGAAGGGAATTTACGAGAGTGCGTGATTTCCCGGCATCCATCTTCGAGAAAGCATCAACGTGTCGAATCGTCTTTCTCAGTTCGTAGCCGAGTTCCCCCTCTTCAATTCTCTCTTCCTTGATGCGATCCAGTATCTCCTTTGCTTCAGGAACCGTTAGCAGTTCTTCACCTATAAGTCTCTTTACGATCATACATGACCTCGTTATCCTGCGGTTACTTGTTTACTGCTGAGGACTCAGGTGCTGTGGATACGTGATGACGTTCTTCATCGCATTGCCATCCCGTACATTCAGGATATATGCGCGGCCACGCCGCGCCACGACCGTTCCGGTGTGCCCATGGAACTTGGGGTTGGGCATCCCACTGTGCACGCTCGGATCGATGATGATATGAACCATATCCCCCATTTCAAACTCCTGAATCGCTTTACTGACCGCTGATAGCCCCCTTCTTCTCGAGGGTTTTCTTAATTTGTGTCGAGTCTTTCTTCGCTCGCCATGTGACTTCGCCATGATCATAACCATGCATACTCTATGAATTTAAGTGTTGCGCAGAAAAGCATATAAACATCTGCGGATAATTGAAGGGATGATAATTCTAGATCATGTATCTAAACAAGGATGTGATAAGTATATGACAAGTAAATTCTGTACTGCTCTTCTGGCGGTTGCGATTCTGGCTGTAATGTCAATTCCGGTTGCGCATGGCGCAGAGGTTGAGACCCAGTTCGCATCGTTGACGCTCACATCAGACGCTGTCAACTGTGGCGACTGCCACACGGATAACCCCCACATCCTCCACAAGCAGAAGCTGGATTCCGGGAAAGTGACCTGTGAGGCATGCCATGGCGAGGCGTTCGAGATCGGCATACCCCAGTGCATCAAGTGCCACTCTGGTCCGATACACCAGGTGCACATCGGCAGGGTTACGACCGAGGATTGCACGTTCTGTCACAAGGAGCTGGAGGGTGTGCACTACGATGTCTTCGGAGGCAAGGAACTCGTATGTGCACACTGTCACGGAGAGATCGTCGCAGTGCACGGTGAGGGCATGGACAGCTGCGTGAAATGCCACAAGAGTGCGCCTGACATCGTCAAACCGGTAAAGTCGGAAGGAATGGCGATCACCTGTCAGGCATGTCATGTGTACGATGATGCTGCGAGCATACATGGAGAACTGTCCGACCCGACTGGCTGCTACAAGTGCCACCGGACCACTCAGAACGCAACAGTTACTGAGATTCCGCACAACCTGCACATCCCGATCGGTGTGACATGTGAGATGTGCCATATCCCGTCAGGCGCTGACATCATCATCCCGCCGTGCAGCAATTGCCACGACGCAGTGGGCATACACCTGCTCTCAAATATCGGGATCAGTGATACCGCGCCGGTGTGTGAAGTCTGCCATGGCAGGTCACCAGAGAAGGTGGTAAAGGAGACACCAACGACTGCAGAAGCAACACCAACAGATGAGAAGCCAGCAGAGGTGGAGGTCGCAGATTCAGGCGACAAGAAGATCCCTGGTTTCGGAATGCTGCTTGCAGTAACCGCATTGATGCTTGCGGTGTACAGACGGAGAAGCTAAGCAGGGCTCGCACCTGCTTTTTTTCATTTTTTTTGTGATCGGTCATAACAATTTGCTATGTATCTTTGGATTTGGCTGATAAATCGATAGTTTTATATGGGGTTATGCTGTATGTATGATTGTGAGTGACTGCAGCAGACCGCAACATAATCTGCTGCGCCCCGGCAGAAACAACGTGAGAGGTGATAGAAAATGAAGAATCGAAATCGTGGTGAATGTGGAGAGGTGTCTCCGATGTCATCTGTGAAATCCATAAACCTGAAGAAGAAGAAGAAGAGATCGATCTGGGACTACGAGGCGATCGTTGGGAGACGTCCTCTCGAGTACATGGAACTGCTCGCTGAAAACGTGACTGGCAGTGTTCAGCACATCAACGCCACATACACCGGCGGGGGTGTTGCGGAGATTCTGTCCAGTTTGGTTCCATTATTCAATGGACTGGATGTTGAGACCGAGTGGAGTGTGATAAGAGGCGACGACAAGTTTTATTCAGTAACAAAAAGCTTCCACAACGCGCTCCATGGCAGCCTGAATGGCGTAATTGATGTGTGTAGTTATGATCGCTCCGATACGCCTGCCGGACTCAGGCGGCAGGTCAATGAACTGACCATGAAACAGGAGATGTTTGAGACGTATCTGCACTGGAACGAGATCAATTCCGAGGAGATGGATATTGATTCCGATTTTGTCTTTATGCACGATCCCCAGCCGGCAGCCATGATACGCGCAAAGGATAAGGACGTGGGTAAGTGGATATGGCGGTGTCACATCGACGTTTCAAACCCGAACGCTCTTGTCTGGGACTTCCTCAGGAAGTTTGTCTCCGGATACGATGCGTCAGTCTTCTCTGCGCCGCTCTTTGCAAGACCTGACCTGAAGAACAGGCAGTTTCTTGTGCCGCCATCAATCGATCCGTTGAGCGACAAGAACATCGAACTCTCTGAGAGCGAGATTGATGCGGTACTTGACAAATACGAAATCACGAGAGATAAGCCAATCATAACGCAGATATCGCGGTTTGATCGCTTGAAGGATCTTCCCGGAACAATCGATGCGTACAAACGGGTGAGAGAACAAATCGACTGCCAGCTTCTGCTCGCAGGCGGAGTTGCAGCAGACGACCCCGAAGGAATGGAGGTCTATTGCGAGATTGCGGAGAAAGCCGGTCACGACGAAGACATTCATGTCTTGATCGGCTCCCCGCCGTTCACAGAGATCGAGATCAATGCATTTCAGCGGGCATCCGATGTGATCATGCAGAAATCGCTGAAAGAGGGCTTCGGACTGGTTGTGTCAGAAGGGCTCTGGAAGGGAAAACCCGTAGTCGGCGGCGCAACCGGCGGCATCCCACTACAGATTCTCGATGGTGTCACCGGATATCTCGTGGATTCGCCGGAGGGTGCGGCACAGCGCATCGCAGATCTTCTGAAGAATCCAAAACTCGCTCAGAAACTTGGAGAGAACGGAAGAGAGCATGTCAGGAATAATTTTCTGATAACGAGGCATCTTAGGGATTATCTCCTCCTCATACTCAGTCTGTAGGGACATGCGCAATACTGTATGGTGGGAACCACAAGATTACACAGTCTGCGAAACAGCGGCGCAGCCATCTCCACAAGATTTCTGTGTCAATCTTGTGGAATCTCGTGGTTTTATATGCGGATATCCACACGATATTGAGCAAGTACGTCTTTAGGAGCTTACGGAGCGAACCATCCAATTATAGTCAAAAACCTTAGGTTTCTAACTTATTCCGTCGATGTTAGAGCAGTTTGAATCATGATTTTCGTAAGCAGAAGCATGATAGACTCGACACCGGTATAAACCGCGATTTTCGTTCTTTGCGTCCTCGCGTCTTTGC
>DAOVGE010000098.1 GCA_030672605.1 Methanosarcinales archaeon | reverse complement strand
TGCCGGAAGGAACAGACCCAAAGAATCTCACAACAGAGAACTATGTCTACACCTTCACGAGCAAATCGACAGGAGACTCTGTTACGGTTCGTGTGAAGGATGATGTCTTCCCGGATAAGCTCTTCGATCTCAGAAAGAAGTGCAAAGCAGGAACCGCAACACCGGACGAGAAGAAAGCGTTCAAACTGATCAAAGATGAACTCAAGGATGGGTTCCTGTATCTGCCTGTGGACGAGCTGTTCGATTCCGAGGTTACGTACACGCAGTTTGATACGGGAATCCTTGTCGTTGCACACGGAAGCCCCAGTGAGATGTGGTGCGCTCCGGTTCGGGCAGCAGCTCGCAACGTTGACCTGCCGTACCCTGTGGAACTCGGGTTCCTCGAGTTTGTGCCTGGCGAGACGATCAACGCCGCTGTTGACAGGCTCGATAAACACGGTGTTGAGAAGATAATCGCAGTTCCGCTCTTTGTCTCGTCGCACAGCGATCACATCGCAGAGGTTGAGTACGTGCTCGGACTGCGGGACTCGCTTCCGGGCGCACACGATGCGAATGGCGGGCATGGCGCAGATAGCGCATCTGAAATGGGCGTTATGAGCAGCGCCGAGGCGCATACAGGCATGACCACGTTTGCCAGCGGAAAAGAGGTCAGGCGATCGGTCGTTCAGAGGGGCGATAAGTACTTCATATCAAGAATAGCTGTCGCAGGACACCCGGGCGGAGATAGTGAAGAGGAACTCGTGCCGGTTGAGACTGATGCCGCAATCACGCTCACCGGAGCGATCGATGACCACTGGCTCATCGGCGAGATTCTCGCTGACCGGGTGCGGGCGCTCTCCACAAACCCGGCTAACGAGACTGCCGTTCTCGTTGCGCACGGTGCAGACAACGAGACCGACATCGCTGGCTGGATCAATGACTCTAAGTCGCTTGCAGAACAGGTCAATCTCAGGCTGAGATTCATAAGCGGCGAAGAACCTGCGCTCGATCTTGCGGGTGTGCGTTACTCGTTCTTATTCCACAACGAGACACTCCATCCGAATATTAAGACAAGAGCAGTCGTTGAAGACGTATCCGCGACTTCAGGTGCTCTGGTTGTCCCGTTCATGGTCAGTCCAGGATTCTTCACAGGGACGTTCATCCCGCAGACGGAACTTGCCAACCTGACGTACGCCTACGATGGCGATGCGCTCCTGCCGCACCCGAAGATTGCGGACTTAATCGAGATTAAGGCGAGCGAGAAGTTTACAGACCTCGCGTTCCCTGTCTACGACAGCGAGAGTGACGAGACCGTGAACATCACAATCGAGGGTGCTGCGGCGAGTTACGATGGCAACACGACATGTTGCGTTGCGCTCGCATTCAGAGCGTCCCAGTTCGCACTATCGGAGGAACAGGTCGGAATGGATCGAAACGACATTGAAATCGTGAGCGCGAATCCATCTGAAGCGCAGGAGGCGGTATTCCTCTACATCCTCGGAAATTCAACCGCAGACTACGTTGTCAAGATGCCAGAGGGAACCGACCCGATGAATCTCACGAAAGAGAACTTTG
This sequence comes from Methanosarcinales archaeon, assembly GCA_030672605.1. GTDB lineage: Archaea > Halobacteriota > Methanosarcinia > Methanosarcinales > Methanogasteraceae > Methanogaster_C. The sequence goes on along the minus strand of DAOVGE010000098.1, from coordinate 8,002 downwards.
TCTACACCTTCACGAGAAAGTCGACAGGAGAATCTGTTACAGTCAGTGTGAAGGACAGCGTTTTCCCTGATGAGCTCTTGGATCTTCGGAAGAAGTGCAAAGCAGGAACTGCAACGCCGGATGAGAAGAAGGCGTTTGAATTGACCAAGCGGGAAATCAAGGACAAATTCATGTATCTGCCGATGAATGAGCTCTTTGAGACGCAATCGCCATCGCTCAAAGGCGATGTGAATGGGGATGGTGTGGTCACAACGGCGGATGCCGTGATTGTGCTCGAGATGACCACCTCCGGTGAATGGAAGAAAGTCGCAGATGTGAACGGAGATTGCAGCACAACCTCGCTTGATGCGCTGATTGTCACCAGAGCAGTGGCTGGCGAGATCGAACTGTGAAGCGATAGGGGTGGATGCAGAAGGCAAGTGGTCTTCTGCATCGCCTGACTTTTTTTTAATTCTGATGGATTCTGTAGTTTCCAATCTTTGCGCCATTGCGGCATCGCGTCTTTGCGTTCTCTTTCCGATTTAACGAGAGAGACGAAAGGCATCGTTAACCCACGTCTTTTGTGCTGTTACATATCTGACTGACCATTACACTTTTTTGGTTCCCTTAATTCCGAATATCAAGTGTATGATTGATTTGGAGGTTCGTGAATTCTCACAACCCATCCAGATCCCGCTTCAAAACCGCAACCCACCACCATCTCGCCATATCGACCAGATCCTTGCTGAACTGACCCGATGCCCGGTAGACGCCTTTCTTGTTCGTGATCATCCCTGCGCCGAGCAGTTTGTTTCGCATGGCATAAAACGACGATCTGCTAACGCTAAACTCGTCCAACAACCGGTGCCACTCATTCGTCCGGATCGGATTTCCCGATGCCTCTCGCTCAAGGATCATCTCAAGAAACCGCTCCGCTCTGATCGCTGTGCGCTCGTCCTGAAACAAGCGCCGCATCAACTCATAGAACGGATCACGAGATGCGGTTACTCTCGTATTTGCGTCCGATCTGATGACAAAACTGGTTGAGGTGCGGGGAGCGTCCTTTACCAGCGTCATACAGCGGTCTGATGGCTCACACTCGCAGATCTTCTCAAAACTGATCTCACAAGATCGACGTACTCCTCGCGCAGCGTGTAGACGATATGCGTCTTGTACGACTGCTTGTGTGCACGTACGATGCCGAGCTTGGAATGGATATATCCAACCATCGATGCAACCGTTTTGTGGGTAACATCGAACGTCCCGGAGAGTATATTGTAGAGAGAGTCTACAGTCACACTCTTGACCTTGAGGATGGTGTTCATGACGGCATATCTGATGCCGTTACTATCCAGCTCAAGGTATCGTTGCACCCGTCTCCTGATTTTCGATCGAAATGAACTCATACACATCACCCAATTAATTATTTCATATATATGGTATATATATGTTTCTCATATCTGAGCAAATTTTGCTGCCTCACCAAGTTCCTCCTCAATACGCATGAGCTGATTGTACTTGGAGGCTCGCTCTGATCTGGCTGGCGCGCCGGTCTTCAAAAGATCTGCGCCAACCGCAACAGCGACATCAGCGATTATATGGTCGCAGGTCTCAGCGGACCTGTGGCTCACAACCACTCGGTACCCGCTTCTATGCGCCAGTCTCGCCGCATCAAAAGCTTCTGACACGGTTCCTATCTGATTCAACTTGAGGAGCAGCGCATTCGCGGCTCCGACATCAATTCCACGCTGTAGCCGCTCGATGTTGGTCACAAATATATCGTCGCCGATCACAATACGGTCTGTTGCCGATGTCAGCGCAGCGAAATCATCAAACGCATCCTCGTGGAACGGATCCTCGATTACCAGGATCGGATACGTCTTTATCAGGTCGAGATAGTACTCGAGCATCTCGCCACCGTCAAGCGTGGTGCCATCGATTGCGTACTTGCCGTTCTCGAAGAATTCGGATGCAGCGGCATCGATTCCGACTGTGACCTCGGTTGTGGTGTAACCCGCCTCCTCGATAGCTGAGATGAGCGAATCGAACGCCTGACTGGAATGATCCATCGGCGGCGCATATCCGCCCTCGTCACCGACGTTGCCTGCGCCTGATCCGTATTTCTTTGTTAGGATGCTCTTGAGTTCGTGATAGACCTCAGCTCCGATTCGTATCGATTCTGCGCACGTGGATGCACTCCTTGGCTGGATCATGAACTCTTGAATCGCGAGTTCGTTTCCAGCATGCTCCCCCCCGTTCAACACATTCATGGTCGGGCACGGCAGCGTGTATGCGCCGGTGCCGCCGAGATACGTGTAGAGCGGAAGGTCTGCCGAATCCGCAGCAGCCCTTGCAGCAGCCATCGAGACGCCAAGTATGGCGTTCGCGCCAAGGTTCGATTTGTCTGGAGTACCGTCCAGATCAATCATCACCAGGTCGATTGCGTGCTGATCCCGCACATCCATTCCGATGATCTCGTTTCTCAAAACGGTGTTTACGTTCTCTACAGCCTTCAAAACACCTTTTCCACGATACCGGTCACCACCATCCCGGAGTTCAAGTGCCTCGTTCGTTCCTGTCGATGCGCCAGAGGGCACACCGGCACGCCCGAAACCGCTAGGGGTAGCAAGATCGACCTCGACCGTAGGGTTCCCGCGGGAATCAAGTATCTCTCTTGCATGTATGTATTCGATTGTATAAGGCAATTATACCACTGAATCTATGAGTGCTATTCTGGTATATAATGTTGACTGATGCCATATTGACATCCCCTGGCATTCACCAGCATCTCGGACATGGGCATCTATCACAGCTCGCCTCTCGCCCTGAGATAGTACAGCTCAAAACCGGCGAGAAACATCACGAGAAGAATCAGATAGCTCCACAACTCCTTTTCAACCTCTGCTTTGACGAGATCGGGCTCGAGCGTGCGCGCTTCCTCTGACATAATCGAGACAGAGAGATCTGACTCCATGGGGTCGTAGAGATTTGCGGCAATATCCATATTTCCGATCTGATAGCCGCCACAATCGTCAAAGAGCAGGTTATCCGTGCGAATTGCTCCGGAGGGCGTCTCCACGTCATGTTCCCCTCCCAGCGGGTACGTCCTTCCTGTTTTGACATTATATTCATCGGTTCCGAGAACCCCGCTCATCCAGTCCACGACCTGCCTCCAAAAGATCGGATAATCGACCCTCGTGTGAAAATCGTTCCATCTCGAATCGCCCTCGCCGAATCCGGAATACAGAACGACACCGGCACCTGATTGCTGATATACGAGCATCGAAGAGCCGTCGTCAGCATTTACAATCGAGTTGTTGAGTGGTTCGGTTTTGAGATGTCTTGTGACTGTGATATCATCGAATGCGATATCCTTTGTGAATTGCGTGGGAATCCCTCTGTTCAGAACAGCCGATCCCGCGCTCTCTGATGCGCGCATGCCCACCGGAAGCAGCCCACCGGTCTCGATCTTGCCGATGCCATCCGATGCAAGGATCACAAGATCTCCGCCAGATCCGACAAACGACGCGAGATCATTGAACGTTCCCGGAAGAAGCGAATCCTTTGTGATATTTCCGATCACAACGATGTCGTAATCCCCGAACACAGGGAGAACAGGCGGTTTCACAACCGAACACTCGGTGTCAGGAAGCGAACCAATCGCTATTTTCGCAGGGGGGTTCGCATTCTCGCTTACGAAGAGTATCTTTCGTTTCGCAATCTCAGGAATCGCTATGTATGCACGATCGTCAACCGAGAGCGCGTCCCCGTGCTGCAATGCAACAACTGTTGCCCCGGGCTCAAGATCAGTGAGCGCGAAGAGCTCGCTTGAGTGCGCGGGTATCGTTACACTCTCTCCAAGGATATTTTTGCCGTTGCGGAACACTTCAACCGGTACTGTCTTCGTATCGTCCATATAATTCTTGATATTGCAGAAATACTCGTATTTGTCCCCATTTCGCTCCAGCCTTCCATACGTGATCCCGATGTTATCCGCATCATTTCCTACCTGTTTGTAGACAACATCGATTCCAGCCGCATTTGCGAGCATCTTTGACGCCGATATCGCGCCTAAATCAACATTTGCGAAGTCAGAGATAACAATGATTGCTCCCTTCTCTCCTCCGCCCTCCCCGCCTTCGATCATACTCTTCGCAAGAATGATTGCGTCGCCAATGTTTGCGATGGTTGCGCCCGGCTGGACACGCCGCAGCGTATCCTTTGCGTCGGCACGACCTCCCCTCTGTAATGCGACGATCTGCTTGTTCTTCGCAAGAATGATACTCGTCTTACCGCTTACGAACTTCTCTGCGGCTTGTCTCGCAAGATCGAACCTGTTCGGATCCTCAGCCTGCATAGATGCGGACGCGTCAAGGATGATTGCGGTATGATCCGCGCGCACGGTCTCGGTTGCAAGGAAATACGGTGCTGCCATCGCAAGCGAAAGCAGGATCAGGAAGAGGAGTTGCATGAGCATCAAGGGATCCCTCACGATCTTGTTCAGCATCGTCTGGTATCGATTTTCTCTTCGCTCCGCATCCATAATAAACATCAGCGAGGGGATATTGATCTCCTTTGGCTTCGGTTTGATCAGATATAGAATTACGATTGGGATGAGGCTCAAAAGAGCAAGAAGCGCCAGTGGATTTGCAAATGCCATACCTGTTCACCACATCCTCCATTTATCCCCTATCTCGCCTTCACAGTCTTGAAGAACGCGTCGAATATCGAAAGATCTGTCCCGAACGAGAAGAAATCAGCACCGATGTGCATGCAGGTCTCTCTTATCCCTCCGAAATGCAAATCAAGCTGCGTTTTATAGTCCTGTCTCAATTTTGGGCTGATGTACGTCTTTCTGATGTCGTTCGTCTCCATGTCGTATAATTTCACGTCGCCCTCGATTGAAAGGTCGTACTCGGCAGGATCATAGACCGAGATTACGATCAGGTCGTTCGGTGCGAGCCTGTATAGTCCGGCACGTATCGAGTCGAGATCGGTCAAAAAGTCGGATATGACGACTACAAGCGACTTTGACCGGATCATCTTGCTATACTGTGAGGTACAGTGGTCGAATCTCGTTGTTCCATGTAATTGAAGCTCGTTCAATCTGTCAATCGTGTGAAGCAGATACCCGCGCCCTCGTTTTGGGGGGGTGATGTCGATTTCCTCATCAAACGTAGATATTGCGAATTTTTCATTCTCTCTTGCCACAAGATACCCGAATCCGCACGCAAGCATCGCTGCATAGTCGAATTTTGTTGTGCCATCGCTTGAACTTGAATAATCCATACTTTTGCTCGAATCGAGGAGTATGTGCGTTGTCACGTTCTTCTCTTCCTCGAATTTGCGGATGTAGAGCTTCTCTGTCCTTCCGTACACCCTCCAGTCGATCGTTCTGATGTCATCGCCTGGCATGTACTCGCGGTACCCGACAATCTCGATTCCCTTGCCCTGCAAAACAGCGCGCCTGCTGCCCGCATACACGCTCGAGACCCGCTTTCGCACCATGAGCGAGAACCGATTCAGCTGGTTGAAGAACTCGGTATCAATCATCGTGACTTGAATATATGATCCGGATGTGATAAAGGCGATTGTCCGTTGGGTAACCGCAACCTTATTAAAGACCAGTTGAACAGGTTTACTGATGAAAATAACACATTTACTATTGATTGCAATCGCTACAATCTCGCTTTTGGTATCGGGGTGCGTCAGCACTGACTCCACACTCACTGGCGAGCAGATTGCAGAGAAGATGGGAAACCAGCAGGACAGCGTGCATGACCTCAGTTGCACTATCTCCATATCAGGCAGCACCGGCGCAACCGGCGCAGATGAGACTGTGGTCATGGAGTACGCTTACAAAAAGCCAGGTATGACACGGATGGAATATATGGCGCCATCCGAGATTGCAGGGCAGGTCATGGTCTCGAATGGGACTTACGCATGGGTATACAATCCTCTTGACAATTCAGTCAAGACGATGCCCATTCCTGAGCAGGAACAGACGGATAAGTCCATGATTGCTCAGTTCGTCGATGAATTAACGACTGCATACACGCTCGAACAGAGCGAATCCGATACTGTTGCCGGACACGGATGCTACAAGCTCACGGCAACTCCGCAGGGGATGTCCATGCCAATGTCAATGGAGATCTGGGTCGATAAAGAAACCTGGATGCCTCTCAAAATCGAGACACACCGGGACGGCGAATGCCTCATGGAAGTTGAGTATCAGAACCTGACCATCAACACGAACATTTCTGATGATACATTCAAGTTCGAGGCGCCGGAAGGTGCAACTATCGAGTCGATGGATAGCATGGCTGATGCGACTCCAACGTTGATGACGCTTGAGGATGCGCAGGAAACGGTTACATTTGAGATCAAGGAGCCTGCATACCTGCCACAGGGTTACGAGATGAGTGAGATCATGGCAGCTCCGGCATCCATGTCCGAGAAGAGCGTGGCAATCGTGTACACCAACAACACAACCGACGATGCCATGTCGCAACAGTTAACAGCAGTCCAGCTGGCAGAGAGCGCGTACAACGAATCCGTAGAACAGCCGGCGCCCCCGGGCGAGACCGAGACGGTAACGGTTCGTGGGCAGAGTTGCAACATGACAATGATTGCAGGTCCGTTCGGTGAGACTCGTGTACTTCAGTGGCATGATTCCGAACGCTATTACATACTGGCGGGCTCACTCGATCAGGTGGAACTGATCAAGATTGCGGAATCAATCTGAGCAACAGCGATATCCATATCAAGATCCCAACCACTCCGAGGCACGCAGGCGCTCGCCCTCGGTGAGCGTTCTGTTGATCTCGGGGTGCCTGTGCGCCAGATACGCGGGTCGGTACTGAAACATCAGGTTGAACCTGACATTCGGTATCTTCTCGCGCACCCACTCGATGATCGGAGCGGTGCAGCATTCAATGTGCCCGGGAAGCACGAGTTGCCGCAGCAGAATCTCCGAATCATCGTAAGCGCACAGAAAATTTCTTGTGACAGTCTCCCAGTAATGATCGACATCCGAGTATCTCTTTGCGCATGAGTCGTTTCCATACTTGAAGTCCCCGAGATAAACGTCCACGACCCCGGAGAGGAGCTTTGCAGCTTCTTCGGAGTGGTACATATTCGAGTTCCACACAATCGGCGTGTTCGTCTCTGTCTCGGCAAGAATTCGCAGTATGGTGTGGAGATGCGGTGTCGGGGTCACAAAATTCAGGTTTCTTGCACCGAGGCTGTGCCTCAGCGAAATGGTTCGTGCAACCTCCTTTGGAAGAATCGGAACCCCGATATCCGGATTGGTCGAGATCTCCCAGTTCTGGCAGTATACGCACGAGAATACGCAGCCTGAAAAAAAGATTGTGTGCGACGGCACGAGTTCGGATTCCTCTCCGTAATGGAGAAACTCTGACGAGTATCTCGATATTGCATCGATTCTGCAGTACCCGACCTGCCGCATCCTCCGGTTTGCGCCGCATCTTCTATCGCAGAAATTGCAGTCTTCCAGCATGCGAGCGGCAATCACGTTCTTGAGGTCGAGCAGGGATCTCTCCTCCGGTCTTTTACTTTTCTCTAACCTGTGCAATTCGTGCATCGCATCGCTGTGTATGCCCCAGAGATCGGCAAGCGTTGCATCGGAATTGAAATCGACAGGGAAGTTCTTCGCAACCAGAAATCGTGCTTGCTCAATTCCGGCAGCGATGCGGTGATACTCGGGCAGTGAGTCCATGAGGATCGTTTGGACTGCTGGTTTGTAAATATTTGGGCTCTCTTGCGTCTTTCGTGACAGTAGTGTCTCGACAATGTAATTTCCAGACAAAAATGCAGTCTGATAAAGTCAGGATAATTCAACCACAGAGAGCACAGAGTACACAGAGAGGTTTTAATTGATCCTGCGTGTTATTCCATCCTTAATGAGCATCACATTGAGATTGATTAGCAGTCCAGGGCGTTTTCCGCTTAGCTTGAGGTAGGAAAGCAGTCCCAGTAATCTTTTCAGATATTTCGTTTGACT
>DAOVGE010000055.1 GCA_030672605.1 Methanosarcinales archaeon | reverse complement strand
ACAGTGCCCAAAACATGATGCCAATCCTGCAAACACTGGTATGATTGGATCGGGGAAATCAGTATTAATCTGTGGCCAAAAGTTTAATTTGCCACTGATTAACACAGATTAACGGTGTAAATTACTTTTTAGATCGATAGTGCCCCATTATGGCAGTTGTGCTCACATACGACAATCCAATGTGCCCAGAAAATAATAAAAGTCTCTAATTTTCAGATATCCAGCCGCTCGCTGTTCTGATCGATGATGTAGTTGATGAGATCCGGGCTCAATCTGGAATTTCTCTCGATCATTCTGATGATCTCATCCCTGCTACGTCCAGCCTTCTGATGGTCAAGTATCTCCAGTGCCACAACCTCGCTTACCGTGTAGTAGTGGTTAAGATCCTTGCGATGTCCCCACACGTCGCCTGCAAGTATCGTAATGTTGTTTGCGGACAGAAACATCCTTGCCGACTTCGACATCGTATTCTTGTACGAGTTCGGGATGTGCACCGCTGCGAGGTCCGGGCATGTTGCAATCAGCGAGACCACATCGGCGTTCGATGGTCGGAACGTGAGATGCACGAGTTCCTCTGCCGGATCCAGTTTACTGATCTCCTGCTTTGAGCTGACTATCCGCAATTTCATGTGAGTGTATAACACCTGTGATCGGCTCTTTAAAAATTCTTTGGTGGCTCGACCGCCACGTATTTTACAGATCAGGTCAAGAAGGTGGTTGATGAATCTGTGCGTCACTTGCAGGGGAAAGGGATTGTGCGGACGGTTGCGATGCCCGATACTGGAGAGGTTCAAGGCGATTGAGACGGTCGCGCTAACTGACAATCTCTTCGGCGCATCCCCTCCATCCGTCTTCGTCGGGCGCATGGGCTACCCTGACGTCCTCGCAGGTCCGCTGGTGCCTCCGGACGTGGGCAGCGCAGAGGCGCGGCAGTACGACGATCCGAAAGAGCTTCTGAATCGGGATATCGGCGAGATTGTGGATTTGCGGTCGAGGCTGGTGCGGACGCACTCCAGAATGAATGTTGCGGACGTGGGGATATTGAAGAGGTCGGATAGATTGGACATATCAGTGAACCCGTTCCTATCGACATCGCAGGAACTGGCGCTGGCTGAGAAACCGGTCGACACCGAGGTCTGGTTCACAAAACCAATCGATGCGCGGATGCGTTTCGACGGCATGCTGATGCCAATGGGACCGGCAGGCGAAATCGAGAAGATAGAGCTTACAGAGAACCCGAAAGTCCCGGGAAAGGTCGATTATCTCGTATCTGATACCGACGCGCTCGCCACAGATTCGATACGCGAACTGTACAAAAACGACATCTCACAGCACCACATCACGCGCATATTCTCAATCGGGCTTGTGGGGGTTTTACGTAAGCGAAGGCTCGTTCCGACACGGTGGTCGATTACGGCGATTGATGACATGATCGGAAAGATGCTGCTGGATGATTTGAGATATTATCCCGAGATAAAAGAGATCGTTCTCTTCAGTTGCGAGAGATTCGGAAACCACTTTGAGATTCTCCTCGTTCCCAGATGTTTCTCGTTTGAATTAATCGAGATCTGGCTGCCTGATTCGGTCTGGTCCGAGAAACTCTGGATAGGCGGTGATCGAGAGAGCTATGGCGGAAAGAAGGGGTATTCATCGCTTGCCGGAGGATACTACGCGGCAAGAACCGCTGCTGTTGAGTATCTCCACAGAATCCGGCGCCAGGCGTCGGTGTTTATTGTGCGGGAGATTCTGCCGGATTACTGGGCTCCACTCGGGGTCTGGGTGATTCGAGAGACGGTCCGGGATGCGCTGAGCAGGGATGCGGAGCGATTCGAGAGCATCAATTCCGCACTGCAGGAGATTGCGAGGCGCATACGGACGCCTCGTGTGAGGTGGGATTGCGAGATTCAGTTGCTGGATGAATGCCGGTTCCAGAGGACGCTTGCCGAGTTTCTGTGAATGTATGCCTTCGTGCACTCCAAGCCAAACACAAACATCTGTTATCTGATGCTTTCTGATTCATAGCACCATTGATTCCAGCTCTATCAATCTAAGATACATTTAGAGCGTTTTCTGGATTGGAATTGCGGTTGAAGGTGGAACTATGGGAAAATCTAAAAACCCCCCACATTATTCAATCACACCCATGAACAATGAGATCGATGAGATCATCCAGAGACTGAAAGATCAGAATGCAAAATTCAGTGACTCTGCGATCACAACCGTATCTGCAAGTCGCGACCCCTTCCATGTTTTGATCTCGTGCCTCCTGAGTCTCAGAACAAAGGATGCGGTGACATCTGCCGCTTCAGAGCGGCTCTTCGCTCTTGCCCGGACGCCTGAAGAGATGCTACGGTTGAAGACCAACGATATTGAGAATGTGATCTATCCGGTTGGCTTCTATCGGAGAAAATCCGTGCAGATCATGGACATCTCAAAATGCCTAATAGAAAATTGGGATTCAAAGGTTCCTGACGATATCGACGATCTTTTGAAGTTCAAAGGCGTAGGGAGGAAGACCGCAAACATTGTAATCACCCACGGGTTCGGCAAACCCGGAATCGCTGTAGATACGCACGTGCACAGGATCTCAAACCGGCTCGGGCTCGTTGTGACAAAGACTCCGGATCAGACCGAGTTTGAGCTGAGAAGAGTCTTGCCAGAGGAGTACTGGGGGGATTTTAACGATCTGCTTGTTGTTCACGGTCAGAACGTCTGCACCCCGATCAGTCCAAGATGCAGCATCTGCTCGATCAGCAGGTGGTGCGGGAGAATTGGCGTCGAACGGTCGAGGTGAGCGCTCAGGAGTCGCCACGATCTGTTCGGACTCGTGGTCTCCGTCTAAAAGGATATCCTCAATACCGTGTGGTAGGAAGCACAAGATTACACAGTCTGCGAAGCCATTTTCACGAGAAAAACGACCATCTTCTTGTGTCAATCTCGTGAATCTCGTGGTTGTATATGCGAATATCCACACAATATCGAGTAAGTACCTCCAAACGTGTGATTTCGTGATTCACTCTACTTTTACTGGGATTTCGGTAATGCTCTACCCTCTATTTGGCGGACATACCTAAAACAGCATCAACAACCACGTCCACAACCACATGCACAACACCCGGCGCATACTTTTTGATTGTGCGGCACTCGAGTATCTCGACACTGCGCCCGGCTATGCGTGCTGCTTCCCTGATCCGCTCGATCGGACGCTGATACGCAAGCACAGTCGGGGTCGCCTCGTGATAATGCAGAATGCCCCCCTTTCTTGCCGCAAGCATACCCGCTATGAGCTGTTCCTGCGATGAATCGAGGTATCCCATGATCACTCGATCTGCGGTGCCTTTAGGGGATTTGACTGTACAATCCCCGTGTATCGGGAGAACGATGTCATCCACTTTGTTGATTTTGATATTCTCCTGGAGATAGTGGTGCGAAGTCGGATTGAGTTCGATTGAGATGACCTTCTCCGGATGTGAATGGACGGCGATCTGAATTGAGAAGTAACCGATTCCCGCAAACATGTCTATAACAACCTCACCATCGCAAATATCCCCCATCCGCATCCTCTCTCTAAGATTTCCCTGCGAAAACATGATCTTCGCAACGTCGAGCTTGAAGTAGCAGCCGTTCTCCTTGTGGACTGTCTCTGTCTCGTGCACACCAGCGATGACCTCGCAGTGAGGCTCGCGGAACGCTCCGCTGACGCCTCTGTTCCACAGAACCGTTCTGCATCTCGGATACATCGCAAGAAGCGCATCCCCGATCGCCTCTGCGTGATCCTCGAGCACGTGTGGGATGCTCACGAGGATCATGCTACCAAGAATCTGCCAGCCGCGTGGAAGCAGCCTCACCTCATCCGGAGGCAGTTGCACGTGATCACAGAGTCGCATGGGTGTCATGGTTTGGTGGTTTTCAGTCGGACTTTGATTGAATCGTACGTGTTTAGCTAACCACAAGATTACACAGTCTGCGAAGCAGCGGCGCAGCCATCTCCACAAGATTTCTGTGTTAATCTCGTGAAATTTCGTGAAATCTCGTGGTTTTTTCGCCTCATCTAAACACATACATTGAATCTAAACGAATTTTTCTAACGCATTCTGCCCATCATTTTTAGATCTGGCACGCAATGCGCACAATAATCTCCGTACATGATACGATTGGTGAAGTAAAGTCATTCATGCAGTTATGTACGATTCCAGTCCGTTTTGTATCTGTATTTGCCTTATTTTTCCGGTTCGTACTTGAAGTGGAAATATATCATCCAAATTTTCAGTAAAAATGTAACCGTTGCGACATTTTTGTATATTATCACTATCTCTTATTCGAGAGAGCCTATCTTCAATAAACGATGTGTTGCCGGAATCGAGTTCTGTTCCAAGAGAGTTCCGTTGCAATTGCTTTGCAACAACAAGTGTCGTTCCTGTGCCGGCAAAGGGGTCAAAAACCATATCGCCGACGTTTGACGACGAGAGGATTATTCTGGCGAGTAGTTTGACGGGCGACTGCTGTTTATGCACGCGTTCCCCATTTTCGAATCTGAGCGGCTCATCTCCGGCAAAATAACCGGATGTTAACTCTCTGATGTCATCCCACACATCGGTTACATACATGCCGTTCGGGCGGCGATGCTTCTCAGTTGTAAGTAGAGGCGGGTCAATCCGCAATTTATTGAAAACCCGCGGCGTTTTGCCTTTTGTGGCAAATGCTATTATCTGGTGGTGTTTTCCAAACCGTTTTGGGGAAGGGATCGCAGACGTTTTCTTCTTCCAGATGACCAGATTTTGGAATGTCCAGCCTGTCTGCCGCAGAGTTTGCAATACAAATTCCGCATTCTTCTCTCGCTGCATAAAATAAATGGCGCCACCCTCTGAAGTGTGCTTAAAAATTAAATTGCAGACCCTGTTCATCCATTTCCAGTATTCTAATTCGAGCATATCGTCATTGTGCATAGAATACTCCTTGTTCTGGTTAAATGGAGGATCCAAAAAGGTCAGGTCAAACCTTTCAGATATCGTCCCCTTGAGAAATTGTTCACAATCACCGGTAATTATATCGCATCTCATGCTATACGCCGCTTTCAAAACAATTTATCCAATTTGATTTTGTAATAATCGTCTATTTTTTCAATGAAATTGTTATGTAACCGTAGATTAAGCAGGATGTCCCAATTTATTTCAGTATCAAGTATGCTCAATTTTTCATCCAATTGATCGAAATCGTGCTTTCTTTCGGATAAATAGTAAATTTTCATCTGCTCACGTCATACGTCTATCTAACATAAATGGTATTCTACTTTTGCGTCCGTTTGGAACTGCCGACAAACATTATTTACACAACAGAACAGATAGCTACAATACCCAACACCGATCGGACGGGACGTCTGACATGAGAACCGCCCCAACAGAAGCGGATACAAATACTGGAGAGTTGAAATAACATGTTTCGTGAGATGCTGTACCAGGGATATGAACGTTTGCTGACTGGTGAGATCACGAAACATGGTGTGCCGCGCCACATCGCCGTGATTATGGACGGGAATCGCAGATATGCGGATCGTGTGCGGATCGTGCGGTATTACGGGCATGTATATGGCGCCAGGACCACCGAACAATTCCTTGAGTGGTGCTGGGAACTCGGGATAAAGCAGACAACGATCTATGCATTCTCGACCGAGAACTTCTCACGCTCCGAAACCGAACGCGACAAGATATTTGAAGTTATCGCCAAAAAACTCGACGAACTCGCAGATGATCCTCGCACCCACGAGAGGCGCATGAGGGTTCTGGCAATCGGCGAGACACATCTACTGCCAGCATATCTCCAGGATGCGATAAAACGTGTGGAAGATATTACCCGCGACTACGATGGACTCTGTCTCAACGTTGCAGTCGCTTACGGCGGGCAGCGTGAAATTCTTGACGCGGTGCAGGACATGGCTCGAAAGGTCCGGGCTGGTAAATTGCGGGCTTGTGACATCGACGAATCGGTCGTCTCACGTCACCTGTACACAAACGGCGTCGCTGACTCAGATGTTGACCTGATCGTGCGTACCGGCGGCGATATCCGCACCTCCAACTTTCTTCCGTGGCAGGCGAGCGGAAGCGAGTGCGCGGCGTACTTCTGTGCTCCGTTCTGGCCAGAGTTCCGGAAGATCGATTTTCTTCGTGCAATACGGGTCTATCAGGTGCGGGCGCATGAACGGGAGTGCGCGACGAGAAGAACCCTCAATCTGCTTGCAGCGTGCGGATATGCCGAGATAGAAGGTGTCGTCGGTCAGGTTAAGCGTGCGATCTGCAGGTAACTCTATATGTGTTCGGTTAAGCAACACAGCCCTCCATTAACCGTTCCCGTTTGATATTCGGATCACAGCCATGATTTAGATATATATTATACAATACGACATGTTTTCTGTGACGATGAAAGGACATCCTATTTCAATTCACCGAAACTCAGTCGTCACCGAAAAATAACATATTGAAATTTCCTGTTTCTGATGCTTTCGGTGGTCGCCATCGGTAGCTCCCTCGCGTATGTGAAAAACGCGGGCGTATCTCTCTCAACTTTGCGTCTTTGCACCTTTGCGACCTTGCGTTAGATCAGTGGAACGAGAAAGACGAGGGTGACGCAAGGGCGCAAAGATTGAAAACCACAGAATCCATCAGAATCAGGAAATTTCAACTTTCTTCATGTGTATAACTGTCCGCTATCAAGCTTTTTATATGGGGGTCTACCTGCCAAAAATGCTACTTTATTTTTCTGCAAGCCCTCACGTTGTACTACCAAAGCATGTTTGAGATCTCCATTTTCATGTTTATAGGCGTCCTGAAGACTCATGAAGGAGCAGTATATACTTATTAATTTATAACATGATTGGCAAAATGACTATTAATACAAGTAGCCTTTTCGAGAACCACAAAATCCATCAGAATCAGAAACTTTCTTGTACCGTTCTGAGATGGGGGGCGGGTAAAACCCCTTCTTAATCGGCGGTTAAATTCCCTGTTTGGTTACAGTACCCCCCCATGTCCCGGGCAGTCCCTGCATAGTGAAGTCCCCTGATAGTGGTTTAGGTACCTGAGTAGTTACGGTTTTTTTAACTTCACCCTTTATACTCCCCTCCGACGACCTCTCGTATCCGGTCCGCAGTCTTCGGTCCGACCAGTTCCACCTCCAGGAGCTCCTCTCGGCTCGCGCTCATCACCGCCGCGACCGTCCCGAAATGCTTGAGCAGATTCCTCGCAACAACAGGTCCGATATTCGAGATTGCGGATACGACGTACTCCTGTTGCTCCGGAAGCATCATCGCCGACCGTGTGCCGTGCAGTGCAACCTCACGCTTATTGTCCTGCTGCTCCCTTCTGGCGATTGCCGCAATCATCGCAGCGGTCTCGCGGTCATCCCCGCTCATGATGATGGGCACGCCAAAGTCGATTGCAATCGTTGCGAGCGCACCACGCACCGCATTCGGATGAATCTGCCTCTGCCCATAGAGGTCACGTCCCTCAATTATCAGAAGCGGTCTCTCAAACGTCCGTGCGAGGTCTGCGATCTGCCCGAAGAGTTCACGCCGCCTGTCGATGAGCGACGTCAGAAAGTCGGCTGTCGTCTTCCGCTCGATTCCGACCCTGTCGCTTGGCACATAATCCCCGATCTCAAGCCTCTGCATGGCAACACCGACCCCCATCTCCTCGAGGGCATCAGATACGCCGGATCTGGCTTCCCTGTAATCGGCATAGACGACCAGACCTTCCCCTGAGAACTCGCCGAGTTGCTTTTGTTTCTGTTCCTGCTCCGGTCCTTGCTTCTGTTTCCATCCCGGAACCGACGAAACCGATTCCGATTTACGCATCGCCGACATCGTCTTCAGCATCTTCGACTCCTTCCGTGCGCTGATCCAATAGGACGCCTCGTCCCTCGACCCCCTGGCGATCAGAACGACGATTCTTCCCGCACGCTTTCTTCCGGTCCTTCCCTTCCGCTGAATCGTTCGTATCTCTGAAGGCACCGGTTCATAGAATAGAACAAGGTCGGTTGACGGGATATCGAGCCCTTCCTCGGCAACCGATGTCGCTACCAGCGTATTGTACTCGCCTGATCGGAATTTGCCGATGATCTCTGCCTGCTCTCTCTGTGTCAATCCTTTGTCCTTGTATTTGCTCGCCTGCCCAACGAATCGGACCGCAGAGACACCGTCCACGTCTTTGAGTGCGTTTGTCACCACCTCCGCGCTGTCGCGGAAGTTGGTAAAGACGATCACCCTCGAATCAGGGTTGCCGCGCAGTTGATCGGAAACGATTCTTTGCACCTCATCCAGCTTCGGATGCTCCTCGTTGCATGCCGGAAGCATCGCAATTGCGGAGCGCATCTCCCGGTCCATTATGAGGCGTTTTGCCGCCTTGCTCCCGCTCTTCGATCGTGCCTCCGCATTCAAGCGGTCAAAATACTTCCGGAGCGCCTCAACCCCTTGCGTCTCTCCGAGTTCGATTGCATGCTTGATCTTGAAGATCTCTGCGAGAATCGAGATTGCGGAGAACGCCTCTCTGTTACTATCTCCGATGATCTCTGCCTGCAATCTGCTCTGTAGATCGAGTAGTTCCCGCTTCGATGACTCAACCGTTGCATCAAATCCGAGTTCCCCCATCTTCTCAAACCGATCCGCAAGCACGATTTCCATCGCCTCGTTCATCGCAACAATTCCCTGCGGGATATCAACACGCACCCATTCAATCGCCTTCTCATGCAGATACGGGATCACATCAGAGTCGGTCTCGCCCTTCACCTCGACGGACTCGATGTGGAGATTCTCGCAGACCTCGGCGATCATCTCGGGCTCGCTTCCGGGGCTTGCGGTTATTCCAAGAACCAGTGGCGACTCTGCGTCCTTGAAATATCGCTCTGCGATGTAGACATACGCGTATTTACCGACCGCACGGTGAGCCTCGTCAAATGTGATATGTGTAACATTCTTGAGATCGATTCTCCTTGCCCGGAGATCGTTCTCGATAACCTGCGGTGTTGAGATGATGACCTGCGACTCTTTCCACATCTCTGATCGCTTGTCAGACGGAACGCTCCCTGTAAACATCGCAACCGTGCAGCCGACAAGAGCCCGCCTGAAAAATTCCGAGTGCTGCTCAACGAGCGGTTTTGTTGGCGAGAGGATCAGGGCTTTGCCTCCGATGTCACCTATGCGTGCTGCAATCGCCATCAATGCAACGATCGTCTTTCCGAGTCCGGTGGGCAGCACGATCAGACATGTTCCTTTGAGCGCAGAGGAGGTGAGCGCAAGCTGATATAGACGCTGCTCGATTAAGTCCTTCTTGATCAGCGGATGCGAGATGTACTTGCCCATTGTCATTGTAATAGTGTTATAATGTTCTCGATTATAATACAATCGAGTTTGATAGGGAGTCCGCTGTAACTATTGGGTGGTTTTGCGGAGGAGATATTTTTAATGTGACAGGAGAGGTATGGGAGGCAGGCTGCAAAGAAGACTGAAATTAGACACTTTTTAATTTCTTCTGGGTTGATTGGGTTATGGCAAAGAAGATTAACCACAGAGGACACGGAGGGCACAGAGCGTTGCTTTTATCTCCGTGTCCTCTGTGCGCTCTGTGGTTTTCCGAACCCATTCCAGGAGATAATAAAAAGTCTCCAAAATTATCAATGTGGCGATTGAAAGTCTATTACAAAGAGAGTGACGATTTGTGGCAGTTTCCGGATAGCCCCCCGCAACCATAAGAAATATATCACCCAACCCCCAAAAACCACTCCAGATGCAGAAAAGAACACTTGTCACATGCGGGCTCCCTTATGCGAACGGTCCGGCGCATATAGGGCATCTCAGAACATATATCCCGGCAGACATATTCGTGAGGTCGCTTCGGAAAGAGGGCAGG
>DAOVGE010000142.1 GCA_030672605.1 Methanosarcinales archaeon | reverse complement strand
GGCTACTGCTATCGACTACAGAAAACATTAGAACCAGGATATTTCGGAAAGGGACTCACGATAGCTACGGGCTTACCAAAAAATAACCTGTTAAAATTCGTGTCATTTGCCCATTCGTGGCATTCATGATTTTGACCAGATTTTTATATACTATTTACTGAAATAAACTATGACCGGTATGCTACTTTTTGGGGGATTCCCTAAATAGGTGAATCAACCAAAACGCAATCACTGATAACCATGGACACCTACGAAAAGATAATCGGACTGGCGAAGCGAAGGGGCTTCCTCTGGAACTCGTTTGAACTCTACGGCGGCACAGCAGGCTTTTATGATTATGGTCCCCTCGGCGCGATGTTGAAGCGCAGAATCGAGGACATCTGGCGGGAGATGTACGTGATCGAAGAGGGTTTCTACGAGATCGAGACCCCGACAATCGGAATCGAGCCGATCTTCGTTGCATCCGGACACACGCGAGGGTTCTCAGACCCGATGGTCGTCTGTTGCGGGTGCGATTCCGCATTCCGCGCGGATCACTTGATCGATGGGATCGTTGAGACGCCGGATGCACTGCCCGCACCCGAAATCAAGCGTTTGATCGACGAACATGGAATAAAATGTCCACAGTGTGGAAAAACCGGCACATTTGGCGAGGTTTCCAGTTTCAACCTGATGTTCAGGACTGCAATCGGTCCTGGAACAGAGCGGGTGGGGTATCTCAGACCAGAGACCGCTCAGGGGATGTTCATTAATTTTGAACACCTTTTTAGATTCTATCGAGAGAAACTCCCGTTTGGTGTAACACAGATCGGAAAATCGTATCGAAACGAGATATCTCCGCGTCAGGGCGTAATCCGGCTCCGCGAATTCACACAGGCAGAGGCGGAGATCTTCATCAACCCGCGCGATAAAACACATCCGAAGTTTTCCGCAGTTGGGGACACGATTCTTCGATTGTACCCTGCCTCACAGCAAGAGGGCGGTAGCGGTGCAGGTGTTGTAGGTGGCACAGGTGGCGCAGACGGTGGCATCACCGAGATTGCTGTGCGGGATGCTGTCAATCAAGGTATCATCGCGCACGAGTTTATTGCGTACCATCTCGTACTGACCAACCTCTTTCTAGAGCGGGTGGGAATCGACCCGGCGCGGCTCAGGTTCAGGCAGCACCAGCCCGACGAGATGGCGCACTATGCCATCGATTGCTGGGATGCCGAGGTTCTGACGGATCGGTTCGGATGGGTGGAACTCGTCGGAATCGCTGATCGCACCGACTACGACCTCACATCACATACGACGCACTCCAAGCATGATCTGTCTGTAGTTCTGGAGTACGACACGCCTGAACAGGTGGAACGAATCGTGGTTACGCCGGATATGGGTGTGATAGGTCCGCGCTACAAAGAAAAAGCTGGCAAGGTTCTTGCCGCGCTCAAAAATCTGAAGGAAGAGGATTTTTCAGGAGATGAGATCAAAGTGGAGGTTGATTGTGAGACGATCGCAATTCCGCGGGATCTGGTCGAGTATAAGACCATAATCGAGGAGGTTCGTGGCGAGAAGATTGTTCCACACGTGATTGAGCCGTCGTTTGGGATTGATCGCGTCATCTATGCGGCACTCGAACACTCGTTTGCAGAGGAGATCGTAGATTGCGAGACGCGCACCGTGCTTCGTCTGCCAGCAGAAATTGCGCCGGTGCAGGTTGCAGTGCTCCCGCTCCTGACAAGGGATGAATTAATCGAACCCGCGCTCAAGATCGTTCAGATGTGTCGCCGAAGCGGAATTTTCGTGAGTTACGACGATGGTGGAACTATCGGACGAAGGTATCGAAGAAACGACGAGATCGGGACTCCTTTCTCGGTTACAATCGATTATGATACGCTGGACGATGATACCGTGACTGTCCGCAACCGTGACAGTATGGCGCAGATCCGAGTGCCGGTCACAAAGCTCGTGGAGACCATCCACGAGATGCTTCGTGACCCGACAAAATTCATCATTCAATCCGCTCAGTAAGGGTGATTCCAAGCACTCGTTCAAGTTTCTTACGGGCGGAGTCCTCTGGCACAAGGTCTTCTCGCTCTATCTTCTTGAGTAGCGAGACTTTCTCTCTTATCTCCAGCGCCAGCTCTTCCTGAGACATGCCGCGCTTATCGCGAGCACGTCTGATCACTGATCCATAGTCATCCACCAGTTCATCGGTCATCTGGTCAAACATATCAGGACGCCTCCGCTTTGGCTGTGTACGAATCGAGATGCCACCCCCACCTCGCCCCAGAGGGGGCATGGCGGTAGTGGTGCTCTTTTGCACTCGCTTAACCTCGTGCCCGTATCGCGCGCACTCGTCGCAGACGTTCAACTCAGTACCCTCAACGATCACCAGATGTGCCGTTTCACGGATGGATTTTCCGCACATTTCACATTGCATACAAACAGATCCTCCGAATGTACATGTAGCACTAAATCTACATGCCCCGTTTCATAAAGGTTTATGTGTCCTCAGGATATTGAATCATGTAATGGTGGTAGAAATGGACGTTGACGCTGATACGGACTCAACTGAGTTCTCCAGATATGTCACGGATCGCATGCGGCAACTCGAAGTCAAGAATGATCTGCTAACAAAGCAGTATCAAAAAGTCGAGACTGAAAAACAATTTGCTGAAGATCAACGGTTGAAACATGCGCGCGAGGTAAGGAAATTACGGAGTGAGCTGAATAAACTACAGGCGGTGCCGCAACTGATCGGCACGCTTGTGGATGTTCTCGAAGAGGGGAAATCGATTGTGCGGTCGAGCACAGGCCCGGAATTTATCGTTGGGACGTCTCAGTTCCTCAACGACAACGATCTCAAACCAGGGGTGCAGGTCGCGCTCAACAAGGAGCACCTCTCCATAGTCGCAATCGTCCCGACATCACGTGATCCGGCAGTCAGCGGAATGGAAGTCATTGAGACGCCCGACATATCCTACGACCGGATCGGTGGGCTGGATGATCAGATAGAAGCGCTCAGGGAGGCTGTGGAACTTCCACTCACCAAACCGGAGTCTTTCGAGCGCATCGGAATCGAACCACCCAAGGGCGTGCTGTTGTTCGGTCCTCCCGGCACCGGAAAGACTCTTCTTGCAAAAGCGGTTGCCAATCATACCGAGGCAACGTTCATCCATGTGGTCGGGTCCGAACTCGTGCAGAAATACATCGGCGAGGGTGCACGTCTGGTGCGCGACGTCTTCGAGATGGCGCGGAAAAAGGCGCCTTCAATTATATTCATCGACGAACTGGATGCGATCGGGGCGAAACGATTGAATGACGCAGGTTCCGGTGATAGAGAGGTTCAGCGCACGCTCGTGCAACTCCTTGCAGAGATGGATGGGTTCGATTCGAGGGGTGAGGTACGCATCCTCGGGGCAACCAACCGACCCGACATACTCGACCCCGCGCTGCTTCGTCCGGGGCGTTTCGATCGATTGGTCTACGTCTCCATGCCAAATCGTGAAGCGCGCACCGTGATATTACGCATCCACTCTGCGGGCATGAGCGTAGCCGACGATGTTGACTTTGATCATCTTGCAGCACTCACCGAGAATGCAAATGGCGCAGACCTGAAGGCGATTGTGATGGAGGCGGGGATGTCTGCAGTGCGCGAAGAACGGGAGGCGGTACACCTCAATGACTTCGAGGATGCAATCAAGGACATACTGATCCCTGTGAGTAAGCCAGACCAGTACTCTGCGGGCATGTTTGCGTGAAAGATGCGACATGGGCAGGGGATTGGAACAATGATCCCCCCGAAAAGCACCCATTATGAATTTCTTTCACAGACGCATTTTAAATAACAATGAGTGCTGATTGATCGATATGGATGTTGCACACCAGTATCTGGTAAAGATCATCGGAGCGGATGGCATAGCGATCATCGAGCAACTACCTTCCGGCGAGATCGTTGATGAAGTGGTTGCGGCAGATACGAATATAGACATCAACGCCATCCGAAAGACGCTCTTCAAGCTGTATGAGAACCGACTTGCGAACTACCGTAGGGAACGAGAACCGGATACGGGCTGGCTCACATACCACTGGACGATTCATCTCGAGAATATCAATAGTCGTCTGGACATTGAAGTTGAGAAGCTGCTCAACAATCTGAGGGACCGCCTCGAATTCGAGACAAATAATGTGTTCTACACATGCAAAAACAATTGCACGCGATTTCTCTTCGAGACCGCAGCCGAGACCGACTTCATCTGCCCGGTCTGCGCAGATGAATTATTCTATCAGGATAATAGCGAAATGGTGGATAAACTATCCTACCGGGTATTAGAGCTGGAATCCGCCACTCAGGAGTGACTTTTACGGATGTTCGACTACGTGAACGAAGTTAAGAAGACACGAGATAGGTATAACCGTCTTGCATTGCTGTATGACCTCGACGATGTTTTGTGGCTCGGTTCAAAACAATATTCTCGAAAAAAATTGATAAAAGAGACAAATCTTCCCGATTCCGGACTGGTTCTGGACTTAACTACTGGAACTGGAAGAAATGCCGGACTCCTTGCCAGATGGGTGAAGAACGGGACGGTAATCGGGATCGATATCTCTAGAAATGTGTTGAAGGTCAACAGATTCAGAAACGACCGATATAAGAATCTTCATCGTGTGCAGGGGATGGTTCAGTCACTTCCGTTCACAGACGAGACATTCGATGCGGTATTCTGCACCTGTGGCATGGACACAATCGACAGACCAGAGATCGCGTTTTCCGAGGCGGTCAGGGTTGTCAAAAAGAATGGCACAATCAGCCTCCTCCATCTAAGGAGTGATAAAGGACCTCTCGACGTTTGCAACTTCCTGAGCCGATTTTACGCGTGGGTCTGGCGTGCCGAGGGCGCAGATCTGTTGCCGCATGTGCAGCAGCACAAGGTCGAGATACCTGTGTACAAGAACCTCCACATCGCAGAGGCGATCATCGCAAGGAAAACCGGATGATTTATGCTAAAGCGTATCTGTTTTTTGTATATGCTCAATAACTTGTGGTATGAACCACAAGATTACCCAGATTTTCACAAAATTTCCTGATTCTGATGGATTCTGTGGTTTCCAACCTTTGCGCCCTTGCGTTTCTCTGATTTAACGAGAAAGTCGCAGAGACGAAGGAGTGGCGCCCGCGATTGCTGCAACACGAGGGCGAGCTACTGCTATCGACCACAGAAAACGGCAGAACCAGAAAATTTCTGTGTTAATCTTGTGTAATCTTGTGGTTTTATATGTGGATATCCACACAATATTATGTAAGACTGTTTTTTGCAATTTTCCGCAACAGGGAACACAGCGATGCCTTTTCGCTCCAACGCCATCTCTGCATGCTATGTTCTCTCCGTTGCGGCTATACGGAGTTCCAAATCACACTTGCGGAGTGGTATATTCTGATCTTGTTGATCTTCATCCGATGTGGGGCGATATGGCGTAGGTGATGAGTAGAACCAGCAGCAATATCGCCGAGACCACGCCCACGAAAGATGGCAGCATTCCGAGGAGCGAGAGGATCGCAAGAACGAAGATCAAGACACCAATCGCGCTCATTGCCGGAGTCATCGGCGCGCGTTGCGACACGTTACGTCCCGAGAGCGAGGTGGGAATTGCGAGGCTGGGGTCCACATCGATCTGCGGACCCGAATTTGCAATCATCACGAGATCGAAACTGCCGGTATTCGCGCCATATCCGATGGTAACGGAGATTCTCCCGTTATGCTGCGTATCGATGCATGCAACCCCTCTGATTACTGTTTTACCAGCCACAACGAGGTCGTTCTGCAGAAATTTGATGACCCCCCCAATCTCGTGGCTGGGCGCGAGATATACCCGGGTCGGTGCGCCATAATTGACGAGTTCGATTGTGAATTCATGTTCCCTGCCGCGGGGCAGTACCATCTCGGCATGTCGGACCGTGAATTCGATGGAATTAAACCGGGTTCGATTCAGAATGATCTGCTGCAGAGGGGTTTTCTGATCCATTTCACTCACAGTCACTCAACGTAGGTCCGGCGGAAGCATGTTTGGTATGCCGTCCTCAATCGGGTAGTATTCATCGCATTTCTGGCAATGCAGTGTGCCTGCGATGATTTCGTCATCTTCTTCAGTCACAGTCAGCTCGAGATCGCCTTTGCATATAGGGCAGGCAAGAATATTCATCAGTTCCCGTTTCATCTCTGATTCACCGATCAGTATTGTGCTGCATTTATTAAATATTTTCTCTCGGCAGTGCTATCACGTCCGGTGGTGTGAGTCCCGCGGAGGAATGTTTTTATCCTGTTGGTTTGATTGTAACGAGCAGTTGGAGGGAGCACATGAAGTACATAGCAGCGATTACATGTCTGATGCTCTGTGCATAGGCATCCGGGTGTGTTACCGAAGACCGTGATAATAATATCAGGGCTGATACCATGGATTTGAGCAATAAAACGGTACTAATGGTCATAGCGCCATCGGATTTCAGGGATGAGGAACTCTTCGTCCCGAAGGAATTTCTCGAAGAGAACGGGGCAACGGTTGTGATAGCCTCTGAAAAGATAGGGACTGCGAATGGGATGTTCGGCGGGGTTATATCTGTTGATCTTCCCGTATCCGGCATTACTATTGGCGATTACGATGCTGTCGTCTTTGTCGGGGGGTCGGGTGTCGAATCACATAAACTCTACGAGGACGGCGCGTATCTGAAGCTGGCAGCGGATGCAGATGGTGCTGAAAAGATCGTCGGTGCGATCTGTCTTGGTCCGATGATTCCGGCAGGAGCGGGTCTCTTATCCGGAAAGAATGCGACCGTCTTCAGTAGTGGCGTAGCGTACATAACAGACCACGGGGCGAACTACACCGGAAATGCGGTGGCTGTGGACGGCAGGATCGTGACCGCGGAGGGTCCGCATGCTGCAGAGGCGTTTGCACGGGCGATCGCCGAAGCAATCTCCATGCCGGGCGACGCTGAACATGGATATTCTGGCAATTGAGGTCTCGTGCGACGTGAATTGTCAAGAGCCAATATTTATCATGCCTCCTCACCACAAAGAATTATGCTCAAAAAACACCACGCACTATTGACCGATGCCGAACTCAGCTCCCTTTTGAACCGGGAGTCCGAGATTACGGATGTGAAACCGGCTGTTTCGAAGATTCTTGAAGATGTGGCTGCCAGAGGCGACGCGGCATTGATCGAATGCACAAAACGGTTCGATTCAGTCTCGCTCTTCGCAATCGAGGTTGCGGCAGATGCAATATCCGCGACATTTGATATAGTTGACCCTGAAATTCTGTGGCATCTCGAGACTGCAGCTGACAATATCAGGAGGTTTCACGAGTCCCAGCTCGAAGCCGACCTCTTGTTGAGCGAGATTGCTCCCGGAATCGTTCTCGGGCAGAAGACGACGCCTTTTGACTGCATCGGAGCGTATGTCCCGGGCGGGACGGCATCGTACCCGTCAACAGCGCTGATGACAATCATTCCCGCGAAGGTCGCCTCTGTCCCGGAGGTTGTTATGTGCACCCCGCCGATTCCGGGTGGCGACGGGGGCGTGCATCCGCTGACGCTTGCTGCCGCATCGATTGCAGGTGTTGATCGGGTCTTCTGCGTCGGTGGCGCTCAGGCGATCGCTGCGATGGCTTACGGCACAGAGACCGTGCCAGCGGTTGACAGGATCGTTGGACCCGGGAACGTGTATGTGACCGCTGCAAAGATGCTGGTTCCGACCCGAATCGACTTTCCTGCGGGACCCTCTGAGGTTCTGATCATCGCAGATGAGACTGCACATCCTGATTTCATTGCAGCGGACATGGTAGCGCAGGCAGAGCATGATCCGAATGCCGTAGCGGTCCTTGCAACAACATCCGAGGCGGTTGCAGATGGTACGCTCGAACTGATCGAGTCAAAGGCGGCAGATGCTCTTCGATCAGAGATCATCCAGAAGTCGCTCGAACGTGGCGCAATTTTGATCTTCGACTCGATTGATGAGTGCGTCGAGTTTTCAAACACATTCGCACCGGAACACCTCGAGATCATGGTCAAGGATTCGTTGAATGTGCTGAACAGCGTTTACAATGTCGGTTCGATCTTCGTTGGCGATTACGCTCCTGTTTCAGCCGGCGATTATGCATCCGGCACAAACCATGTGCTGCCCACCGCGGGGCACGCATGGACTTACTCGGGTCTGAATGTCGGTTATTTTACAAAGAAGTCGAGCGTCCAGATCATCAGCAAGGATGGGTTATCAGAGATCAGGGACACGATTGTGGCGATAGCAAGCGCGGAGGGGCTGGACGCTCATGCGGATGCGGTCAAGGCGCGGTTTAAGGACGCAGGGGGCATTGGGGACTGAAAACATTCGGGACACCTATGCAGAACATGTATCCGCTTCAAATTAAGTGGTAACTGAGGCAACATCTAAAAAATGGGCGATTTATGATAATTATCGTAGATGCAAATTTCCTGATTCTGATGGATTCTGTGGTCGCTAACGGTAGCTCCCTCGCGTCTGTGAAAAACGCGGGCGCATCTCTCTTCAACTTTCTCGTCTCTGCGACTTTGCGACTTTGCGTCATACTTCGCACCGCCACAAACTGAGCTTTTCAAACTCGCCGATTATCGAATTCGTGAGATTCGTCTATTCGTGCAATTCGTGTTAAAATCACGAATACATACGAATATCTCGAATTACACGAATATGCTGCCACAAACTCCATAAATTACGCTAAAAAATTTGGATTATATCGTATGAGTAAAACTTATGCCCTTGTTTGTGGGTAGCATCGGTTTTCGGTCTGTCGATAAAAAGCGCATTTTATGCCGGTGCTGAATATAGCTAAACACGTACTTCTCGTTAAATTAAAGAATAAAAACGCAAAGACGCGAGGGCGCAAAGATTGAAAACCACAGAAAACAGCAGAACCAGCAAATTTCATATCTGTCACCACATCAACATCGGTATTCTCTGTATGACACCAGAAACCTGGAGGTATCCTTATGCTCATAAAAGACCTGAAGAAATGCAAGAAAATGATCGCAGGCGATAATACGACCCTGAGGGAGTTATTAAGTCCTCTGAATGAAGATGTTACTTCAAGATACAGTCTTGCTCACGCAACAGTGAAACCCGGCGAAACCACTCACGCACACCGGTTGAAGAGTTCGGAGGTCTACTACATGCTACAAGGAGTGGGCGAAATGTATGTAGATGACGAAAAAGAGAAATTGCATGCCGGACATGTAATTTATATCCCTCCAAACTCAGTTCAGAGGATAAAAAACATTGGTGTTGGTGAGTTGGAATTTCTCTGCATCGTTGACCCGGCATGGCGGGTGGAAGATGAAGAACTCGAAGAACTATCGGAATGAACGAATCCGCAAAAACCACAGATTGCGGGTCCTCCTACTTTTGTCCAGGTCAATTGTGCACAGCTCCTAAAATGGTGGTGGCATATCATCATCTCCGCCACCCCATATTTCCTCACCGCCCATCATATCGCCAAACGGTTCATCGCCACCCATCAGATCGTCACCCATTTCACTACCCGCACCACCAAACATACCATCATCCATACCGCCACCCATGGCATCACTCTCAGCATCACCAGTGTCGCCAGCACCCCCCGCGTCACCGGGTGCCCCGCCAGCGCCCCGCCCGAGATACCATGTGATGAATTCGGTGTACAGGATGATCGCAAGCAGCGACGACCAGATGAAGAGCAGGATATGGAGGTTGTTGATCGGTATCATCCCGTCGCCGAGCACCGCATGTTGATACGCCAGAAAGGAGATGGACATGTCAGGCGCGATCAGGATTATGAGTATAGGCATCCCGAGCAGCGCAACTGCTGCGATTAGCGACGATATCCTGACCAGGAGTATGAAGACGAGCGTGCTATAAAGCAAATATAATATCACAGATAGAATCAGCATCTTCATAGAGAATCACCCTGATTGCGCAGTATCAGGTAGCCAGCTGCAATCGGCATGAGAAATATGCATAGAAATGCGGCAAAGATCTGTATCAGCAGTGCGATGAGACCACGGCTGCCGATCATCGCGGATGTGGCAGACCGGGACTGGGTCTCTGTAATCGCAGTCGTAGCATTTCCTATACTCTCATTCTCTGTGGTCTCTATCTCTTCCTCTGATTCAGCCGTCTCCTCTGCACCACCAATCGCGTTCGATTCCACGATTCCGTGGTAATCATAACCGTCTGTTACCTCAATTGTTGCAGGGGGCAGCGATTCCATATCCTCGAACTGGATGATGTATGAATGGTTATACGCCTCGCCTGGAAGCATCTGTCCCTGCCACCCGGTTTCGCCGCTGATCACAGCGATTCCCGGAGGAACCGTATCGGTAAGCTCAACTCCGGCAGCACGATCGCCCCGATTCTCGATTCTTATCAGCACCTTCTTGGTATGGCTATCAAGCGTATCCAGCACGGTCTTCGTCGCCGTAATCGACGGTCCATGCACCGTAATTCTGCACGGATGCGAGAACACGGCATAATCTCCATACTCTGCTCTGCATGCCGGAATTACGAATGTTCCCGCGTCCTTCGGGGAGCTATGGTACGTGATCTGTTGCGGCTGGTTAGGTACCAGCTGAAGCGTCCATTCGGTGGTTAAACCAGTCTCAAAGCCTTCCGGCAGGCTGTCTGTAAGTCTGACCTCTGTATCTGTAAATCCCACATTTTTAAGAGTGATTGCGATCATCACAGATTCGGGCAGGTTCAGTTCGTCCGGAGTGACCGATTTTGCGGCTATGATGTATGGTGTTATCACAACGGTACGCGTACAATTCGCAGAGTAATCATCCCCGTTCCAGATACACCAGGTTAAGTTTGCAACAATCGATAGATTCGACTGATATGGCAGAACCGGTGGATAAATGGCTACATCAAAGGTGTCATTCGAATCGATCACCGGATAGTGCATGGTAAAGTTCTGTTCGTCTGCTACAACCTCGAGAACGGCGTTTCGAATCGGGAGACCAACATTTTGGATATTCACGCTGCACTGGATCACCTGGTCCGGTTGGTATACATTGAGCGTATCGATTCTCATGACGAGATCGGTTGATAACCGCAGGTACGCTTCGATTATGCAGTGATCACCCTCCAGGTATCTGAGGCGCACCTTCAGCGTCTCATCGTAGATGCGCGACTCACCAACATCGAACCTGTCTGACGCAAGATGGGTGCCATTCGCGTAGATTCCCAGAGCAACAGTTCCACTCTCGAAATCGATGACGTGTATCAGGTAGTCGCCTGCTGAGATGTTTTCGCCGATCTTCAGTCTGGTTGCGCACTCTCTCACCCAGAGCCTCTCCTTTCCGTACCTGTATGCCTCAACTGTCGCAGACTCATTCTCGATTCGGAGGGCTGTTATTCTGAATTGATCAAAGTACGTCTCGGTATCGCCATCTGCCATGGTGTAGATGTCCTTGAATTGTGTTCTATGGTACAGAACCAAAACAGCGCTGTTATTGTCGATATCTCTTAATTTTATGGTGTAATCACCGATAACAGCGCGCTCGCTCATATCGATGTGGTGAACTCCCTCGCAGATCCATGTCTCCTCTACACAACAATCGCCTGCTGCAAGTGAGCACCAGAGCAGCAGTACGAGCGGTGTGATCGGCATGAGCCCCCTCCTCAATTCCATCAATAGTATAAATGACCGCAAGGTGTTTAAATTCTTGCATCCCGGCGCTTCACACTCCCCATCCCATATCCCGTATCCCCAATCTCCTGCTCATCTCGGGTTCGGCAATAATTGCGAGATCCACTGGCACCTCCCGGATGCGGAAGCCTCATTACAGGGGAGGTCAAACGGGATAACATGGCAAGAGATGTGGCAATCATAGGAATCGGCTGCACACCGTTCGGAGAATTCTGGGACAAGTCGTTTCGCGACATCTTTGTGGAAGCGGGCGTAGCAGCAATCGAGGATGCCAATGTACAGGGAGAGGCGATCGACGAACTCTTTGTTGGGAATATGAGTGCGGGAAGATTCGTGGAACAGGAGCACGTAGCATCATTGATCGCTGATTATGCGGGTCTTGCGAGTCTGCACATACCATCTACGCGTGTGGAGGCTGCGTGTGCATCGGGCGGTCTCGCGCTCAGGATGGGTGTGCTCGCAATCGCATCCGGGCATGCGGACATCGTGGCAGTCGCAGGCGTTGAGAAGATGACTGATGTGAGCGTCTCGGCTGCAACCGACATGCTCACAGCAGCAGCCGACAGGGAGTGGGAGGGCTTTGCCGGCGCCACATTTCCTGGATTGTATGCGATGATTGCACGCAGGCACATACATGAGTACGGAACCACATCGGAGCAACTTGCATCTGTTGCTGTGAAGAACCATCACAACGCGACCATGAACCCGAATGCGCAGTACCGAAACGAGATATCCGTAGAAGCGGTTCTAGGGTCCACGATGATTGCGGATCCACTCCATCTACTCGACTGCTCGCCGATAACCGATGGCGCCGCCGCTCTGGTGCTCGCACCAGCCGATACCGCACGAAAGTACACGGACACGCCGATTCGGATCCTGGCGAGCGCACAGGCATCAGACACGCTCTCGCTGCACGACCGAGCAGACATAACTACGCTCGACGCAACGGTTGCAGCAGCATCCCGTGCGCACGAGATGGCGAAGACGACGCCAGAGGACATTGATTTTGTTGAGGTGCATGACTGCTTCACGATAGCTGAGATCTGCGCAATCGAGGATCTCGGATTCTTTGAGAAGGGAACCGGCGGGAAGGTGACCGAGGAAGGGGTTACGGCGATTGACGGAGACCTCCCTGTGAATCCGTCAGGCGGTCTCAAGGGCTGTGGTCATCCGGTCGGGGCAACAGGAATCAAGCAAGCCGTCGAGATTGCGATGCAACTGCGGGGCGATTCCGGAAAGAGACAGGTCGCAGGCGAGATCGGGATGACGCATAACGTCGGTGGGTCAGGCGGAACTGCTGTTGTGCACATCTTCTCGAGATGAGTAGCGGCGATTTCGGGCTTTCGCTGGTTCAGTCGAACATGCTCAATACTGGCACTGTCTGGAAATCCAGTGATTTCCGCAATGGTCAGTTGTATGTGCAACAACGCAAAAGACGCGAAGACTGAGATTGACAACACTCTTCGCGTCTCTGCGCCCTTGCGCCTTTCTCGTTAAATTCAAAAACAATAACGCAAAGACGCAAAGACGCGATGGCGCAAAGAACAAAAGTCTCCGGGTGCATTTCACTGGGATTTTCGATTGTGCCTCAATACTATATGGTGTGAACCACGAGATTACACGGATTTCCACAAGATTTCTGTGTAATCTCTTGGTTTTATATGCGGATATTCACACAATATTGGGCAAGGAGTCGTAACGAAATAACATGGTCGCCCTGACCGTCGGAAGTCGTTTGTTCTGTGGTGGCTCAAGCGTTGCAAATACCCTATTTAGATTCGTGACATTCGTATATGCGTGAAATTCGTGATTTAATCATTTTTTACAGAAGTTTATACAAATACATCACGAATAATACGAATTTCACAAATTACACGAATGTTATCCAATACTGTGGCTGTGTTTGGGGCTATTCGATCTGACCATGCTATTATGTGACCGCCCCCACGAACAATTAAATACCCACATGGCACTCATTAAATTATGCAAATTCCCTACGAACTTCTTGGCAGATTGTTCGTATATTTTGCGATCCTCGTTTTTCTGGTGACCGCGCTGGCACTCGCAGTCGGTCTTTACAGCTTCAGGAGACACAGGATTATCTTTCCGAATTTCGTTCTTTTCATGCTGTATCTCTTCTACTCGCCCGCGAAGTGGATTTGCAGGGTGTTTTACGTCAAAGAAGAACTCGTTGACGAGATCCTAATTGAGTTCAGGAATGCGTTGATGCTTGAGCGCTTTAAGAAGGTGAAAGAGCGCAGGGCAGTGATTCTTCCGCAATGCATGCGGCATCCGGAGTGCAAGGCACGTTGCGACCCGATAATTGGATACGAGTGCAAGAAATGCGGAAAATGTGATATCGGGCGCATAGTTCAGGCGGCAGAGAAGTATAATTTCAAGGTATTCGTTGTGCCCGGGGATAGTTTTGTAAGGAAGATCATTAAGTCCTATAAACCCGGAGCGTGCCTTGGCGTGGCGTGTTATACTGAATTGACAGAATCGATGCAGGAATTCGCAAAGATCGTGCCGGTTCAGGGCGTCTGTCTGCTGAGGGACGGATGTTATGACACACGGGTGGATGTGGATGAAGTGATTCAAAAGATGGAGATGTGCGATTCATGACGTATGCCACAATGTACAACCTGATCGGAATTGTGCTGCTCGTTGTCGTGGTCGCATCAATCGCGCTGACACTTCTGGCTCTGCTTGTCAGCCGCATGAGCCTCACCAGACATGTCTGGGTCGCCAGTTTCTTTGCAGGCGTCCTCGATTTCTTTTACCTCCCGATCAAATCCATATTTCACAGGTATTCGGATGCGAGAACGCTTGACAAGTGGATGGTCTCACTCAAGAACACGGCGAACAGGTCTGCTTTCATGAAGACAAAACATCGCCTGATGCTTGTTCCGCACTGCATGCGATCACTCGACTGCCCGGCGCCCTCCACGCGGTTCGGAATCGAGTGTGAGTCGTGCGGCAGGTGCGTCTTAACAAAGATGCTCGCGGATGCGGAGCGGTTCAACTACACGCTTTATATCGTTGCAGGCTCGTCATACATCCGCCACATCGTGAAGAAAGAGACCGCTGACGGCGCACTTCTCGTGGCGTGCAACTACGAGCTAAACAAGGTCATGCGGTCGTTGAAGCGCAGGAAGATCGTGACTTATGGCGTCCCACTCTTAAATGACGGCTGCTATGCGACCGAGGTTGATTATGATAACTTGCTGGAGGTTATGGAGAGTCTGAGCGAGTGATCGCTTACTTCATGGGTATGTGCTAACCACAAGATTTCTGTGTCAATCTCGTGAAATCTTGTGTAATCGCGTGGTTTTTTTCAACTCAGCTAAACACATACCTGATTCTGATGGATTCTGTGGTTTCCAATCTTTGCGCCCTTGCGTCATCGCGTCTTTGCGTTCCTTTGATTTAACGCAAAGTCGCAGAGACGCAAAGACGAAGGAGTGACGCCCGCGATTGCTACAACGTGATGGCGGGCTACTGTTATCGACCACAGAAAACGTCAGAACCAGACACCTACATTCGTGGGAACCATTTGTCATGATTTGATCATCCACAACCAGCATCATATAATCCGGTGATCTGCGGCATCGAAACGTTAATGTGCATCTGGCGCATGTATATATTCTTGCGCTCCGATGGTGTAGTCCGGTCAATCATTCTGGCCTTTCGAGCCAGCTACCCGGGTTCAAATCCCGGTCGGAGCATTGAATTTTATCGTATCGTTGCCGCGTTTCGGATGCAAACGTACAAGGTTTTATGTAATTACACGAATCATTGTTGCAATATGATAGGAGACCTGCGCCGGCGCAGAGATTATATGGGCTATAGGGTTGCGTGCGCACTATTGCTGCTGCTTGTGATGCTTATACTCTTCGTGCTATTTACAGGCAGTGCATCAGCACTGACCGCCGATGCAGGTGCTGACCAGAATGTATCGCGGGGAACTTCTGTTACACTGGATGGTTCGGGCTCGAGCGGCACCAATCTGACGTACGAATGGACCGAGGGTAGCACCTCCTGGAGTGAGGAATCATTCATCAAAGAGTTTTCGGTTGGCAAGCACACGATCACTCTGACGGTGTCGGACGGCACCGATACTGACTCAGACGCCGTAATCGTGCGTGTGAACGACCCCCCGATTGCGGATGCAGGCGACGATCGTGTGGTCTCGCCAAACACGTACGTCAAGCTTGATTCAAAGGGTTCAAAGGACAATGACGGCAGTATCTCATCTTATATCTGGAAGGAGGGCACAGAGGAACTCAGCACAAAGAGATCGTTCCTCAAAATCTTTGAGCCGGGAAAGCACACAATCACACTGACTGTTACCGATAATTTCGGAGATTACGATCGTGATGAAATCATAGTCATTGTCAACCGCGCACCGCAGGCGGATGCGGGAGCTGACCAGTCCGTGAATGTTGGCACGCTGGTTCACTTCAATGCGTCCAACTCCAGCGACCCGGACGGCGACACCATGTCATACCTGTGGAAGGAGGATGGCGGTAGCACCCTCAACTCGGCTCCGTCGTTCGCAATCAGAGACCTTCCGTGTGGCACACACCGCGTCATGCTGGAGGTTACCGATATATACGGGACTATCGGCACGGATTACGTGGTGATATACGTTGTTCCGGTGGACCAGGAGATACCCATCGCTAACGCCGGAGAGGACCAGACAGTGCTCGTCGGAACCAATGTCACGCTCGACGCATCCGGTTCTTCCGATCCTGATGGCACAATCATTACGTACGAATGGCTCGACGCGAATACAACGATTGGCGAGTCCGTTATATATGAGCATCTCTTCGCAAGAGGGGTGCACAAGATCACGCTTGTTGTGACCGATGATGGCGGCGCATCAGCAACAGACGACGTCAAAGTCACGGTCAGGACGACCACGGTCCTGCCGCAGGCGGATGCCGGAGACAATCGCACAGTGCTTGAGGGAACGGAGGTTGTACTCGACGCCTCCGGATCAAAAGGGGAGAATCTGACGTACCAGTGGATGGAAAATGGCACAATCCTCTCTGATGATGCGGTCTTCAGGCATATCTTTGACTCTGGTACGCACACGATCGCGTTGACCGTGGCAGACGAGTACGGATGTGCTGACACCGAGATTGTCAATATCGCAATCACACAGCCAGGGACAACAGGGTCAGCAGGAGTGGTGGGAACC
This sequence comes from Methanosarcinales archaeon, assembly GCA_030672605.1. GTDB lineage: Archaea > Halobacteriota > Methanosarcinia > Methanosarcinales > Methanogasteraceae > Methanogaster_C. The sequence goes on along the minus strand of DAOVGE010000142.1, from coordinate 2,472 downwards.
CAAGTGACCGGAAAATCGGAGTTTAATTACGTGACAATCTTCGTTCTGGCGCTTGTTCTGATAGTTGCGATTGGTGGGGGGATCCTCTTCATGCAACGGAGGCAATCCGGACCGTCGGGACCATCCGGAAGAGCAGTGAGTGGTGTGTCTGGCACAGGGCATGGTGACCGGATCACACAACAAAAACCATCAAAATCAAAATCAAAATCGGAACCGAAAACCGGATCTGGTGCGTTGGAGCCAGCGAACCCCGAACCGGATCTAAACTCTGTGCAGTTGAAAGCGCTGGTGCTCGATGCGATGTCAAAGACGCCGATTCCGGACGTGATCGTCCACGCAGGACACGAGACCCGGAAGACCGATGGTTCCGGAGAGGTGACATTCGCGCTGAAACGCGGTGACCCTTACACAGTTCACACCAGCGGTGTTCCGAATCTGTACGCAAGTGCATCCACTGATGGTGGCGATACCAACGATATCGGCAATACCGGCGGCAGCACTGATACTAGCGTAGCCAGTGCCAGTGCCACAAGTGTCGCAACGATTCTACTCTCTTCGATAGTCCGCCCCGATCAGGAGCAGGATGCAAAACTTCGCTCAATAAGGCAGGCATTCGATGAACGGTATCGCGAGGTGTCGAGCTATGATCGGTGCATCCCCGAGTTCTACAGAAGTGTTGCGCAGCGGTTAATCGAGTATGTGCGCGGGATTACGGCAATCCACTTTGTACGCGGGAAGAACACACCGAAAGAGGTGATGGATCGATTGATACCGGTTATCGCGCTCGTATGCTCCGAGTTGTCCGAGATCATGGTCTCCAAAAGAAACATCGATCTTTATGCTGCCAACAGAGATGCGGCGGGCACAGGGAGCACAGGAAACACAGAGAACGGGTCAAAGTGCAGCGTGGGTCCGGTCAGCCACGATTCCCTCACAGAGCTTCTGGCAGATCCGTCCGGATTCATAGTAGATGTTCGACCGGGGGTACAGCAGTTACTTACGACGATCGATAACGACATCACGTCGAAGACGCGTGATATGGCTGTTCTTCCGATCGCAGGAGTATGGTCGATTGCAAAGGGGCTGCTTTCGGAGCAGTCTGAGGGCGAGATCGATTATGCGATGCGAATCCTTGTTGCGGATGCTCTGTTGAGATATGCCAAAGAGATGTATGAAAATCAAGAGATTGTGAAACGACTGAAGAAGGGGATATTATGATCAAAGTTATGGTACTAACCGTTATGATTGCCGCACTGCTTGCCATGCCGTGCGCAGGGGATTCCAACGAAACCGGGGATGACGTGGTCGTGAATGCGGCAGATTCCGAGCGTATACTTCTCGATTACTCGATTAGTACCATCGATGTGGTATCGATGGGCGCGGAAAATTATTATGTTGTCGGATATAAAAATATCATCTGCGGAAGGGGCATCGTAGTCTTTACAGACGATGGCACGGTGGTTCAGAACGAATCAACCGTTGATAGCGTCCTTGAAGCGGTCGCGTGGAGGGAGGTTGTAAGTCAGATGACGCTTGAGAACATCAGCACCATCAAAACCCTTGTGGGGGCGCCGCAGGCGATTGAGACGGATCGCGTCGACATGCTTGCATCGTGCGACTCGCTGGCTGTTTTGAGCAGCAACATCGGTGGATCGAATGACACGAATTACGAGGTGCTTGCCGCTTTCAGCAGGCAGATTTTGGATGTTGATGGGAAGATTACAGAGATATCCAACGGAACTGAGTTTTTCTTGACAGGTCTCTCAGAACATGAGAAAAAAGTCTCAAACATCGTAGATGATGCGAACAGCACCATAAAATCGCTGCATAGTGACTGGAAGGGGCGGCACAATGCCCAAAACTGGGTTTTCGGAGCGCTTGTTTTGATTGTGATTCTATTGATGGTTGCAACCGCGCTGGTATATATGCGATCAAAGAAGGGAGGTATGCCCACCGTATCTCTCAGTAAACCCGATTTTAAACTGGTCGGCGGGAAAAAGACGAATATTATCGACCAGTTGCACAGCCCCAACGCCGATCTGCGCGCCAGGTCCGCACTGATGGCTGGGGCGTCCGCGGAGATCAACGAATCCACAATCCCGCATCTGATCGTGCTTCTTGATGACGTCGATGATCGCGTCCGCGCCAATGCCGCGCAGTCGATCAGGCGCATCGGGCAGAAGAACAGTTCCCTCGTGCAATTTGCAAAAGACCCGCTCATGCGGCATCTCAATGATCCGAGCGAGAAGGTCAGGGATGCCGTCAATGAAGCGTATCAGGTGATCGGGGGTGGTGATGTGGCTGGGGCAGGAGCCGCGGAAGTAGCGGGCGTATCGGAAGTAGCGGCTGTGGACAGGGTGGGGCGGGAAGTGGCGACTGGAGATGAGACCGCAGTGGTGGCGGACGTGGGCGCGGCGGCGTCCCGCCCGACGGCTGACTCCGAAGACGCTGCAGCGGTCGAACGTGCCGTCG
>DAOVGE010000121.1 GCA_030672605.1 Methanosarcinales archaeon | reverse complement strand
TATAAACCGCGATTTTCGTTCTTTGCGTCTTTGCGTCCTCGCGTCTTTGCGTTCTCAATTTAACGCGAAGGCGCAAAGGCGAGAGAGACGCGAAGGGTGATATCTGTCGTCACGTCTTTCGTGTTGTTGTACATCCGACTGGCACATTTCAAAAAAGCTCAGTTTGTGGCGGTGCGAAGTATAGCACATATCCGAAACAGAAAAGTATCTGAAGAAGTGAGATCGAAGAATGCTTGAACGTGTTAAGAGATGAAACGGATCAAAGATCTACCTGAATTCAGCCGTCCGAGAGAAAAGCTGAAGGAAAGAGGTGTGGAAGCCTTATCCGATGATGAGTTGGTCGCAGTAATCATTGGCAGTGGCGGCAGCGGCGGTGAAGGGCGGGATGTAAGGTCTCTCTCCTACAAAGTCGCTAAATTGATAACAAAAAAGAAAGGCGATCTGTCGTTAGAAGAACTCACAAAGATCGACGGCATCGGGCTTGCGAAAGCATCACAGATTTTATCCAGTTTTGAGCTGGCAAGAAGGCACATCGTTACGGAAACAATCAAGATAACTAATGCTGAGGACGTGTTGCCTTTAATCAACTGGATAGCGAACAAGCAGCAGGAATATTTTATTTGTATCACTCTTAACGGCGCTAATGAAGTTATCGAGAATAGAACTGTGACAGTGGGGTTGCTGGATCGGAGTCAGGTGCATCCTCGCGAGGTCTTTGCTGACGTGATCACGGATAGAGCCGCCTCTGTGATCTTTGCTCATAACCATCCTTCCGGTGCGCTTGAACCCAGCAACAGCGATCTGAAGATTCAGGAGCAATTGACAGAAGCTGGCAGGATTCTGGGAATTAAGATACTCGACCATATTATTATTTCCAAAAAAGGTTTTTATAGTTTTCAGGAAAACGGTTTGGTCCATTGATTGTCAGTTTGGGAATTTACCAGCGTTGTGAGGGGTGTGGCTTGAAGACGCCTTTCGTAGAATGTCACAGACTTGAATAGTAGCATCGATAGTTTTAAGCAATTTCTGATGCAATACACCAAACAGGAGATTGCACGATGAAACAGATGAAAACTCCACTGGTGGTATTGAATTTCAAGACATATACGGAGTCAACCGGCAAAAACGCCGTCCGTATTGCCGGGATGTGTGCTGACGTCAGTAACGAAACCGGAATATCGATCATAGCAGTGCCGCAACTGTCTGACCTCCGCGCAGTAGCAGAGATCGGAATTCCCGTCTTTGCGCAGCACATCGATGGCATCAGTCCGGGCAGCCACACAGGGTCTGTGCTTGCAGAGGCTGCAAGCGATTCTGGCGCCATCGGAACGCTGATCAATCACTCGGAGCGCAGACTGACGCTCGCTGATATCGATTCTGCGATTCAGGCAGCGGATCGCGCCGGTCTTGCAACGATTGTATGCAGCAACAATATCGCAACCACAAAAGCCGCTGCAGCACTGGAACCGGATTTTGTTGCGATTGAACCCCCTGAATTGATCGGTTCAGGCATCCCCGTATCAACGGCGGATCCCGGGATTGTCTCTGGTGCGGCGAACGCGGTCTCTGGAATCAATCCTGATGTTCAGGTGCTCTGCGGCGCAGGCATATCAAAGGGCGAGGACATGCAGGCTGCGCTGAAACTTGGCACAGTTGGCGTATTGCTCGCATCCGGGATCATCCGGGCTCCTGACCCGGGAGATGCGCTCAGGGATCTGGTGAGTGGGATATAGGGGTGCGGCAGTACCAATCTCTCGGTCAACTGACCCCCAACGCTGCGAGAGTTACATTTATGTCTCACGACCCGATAATAATCACCATGGACGACATTGATCAATCGATGGTGTACTTCGTATGTAATATCTGTGAGTTCACATTTCAGACCGATCCGAACTTCGCTCCGATCAACTGTCCACAGTGTGGGAGTGAGGACGTTATGCGGACCTGATATCTGAAACTTGTGAAGTATGTGTTTAGTGCTCACCGAACAATAAGGTGGCAAAAGTACATGCTCAATAACTCGTGGTTAGCCATAACACCTGCTTTGAGATGCTCAGACCTGCGACTTCACAACGAGATGGACATCCCCTGTTCCAAGATGGATCGGCTGTCCCACAATTACGTTCTCGGTCACGCCGCTCAGTTCATCGACCTCTCCGCGCATGCCGGCATCGATCAAGTGGTTAACGGTCACCTCAAATGCAGCACGAGCCAGGATACTTGCCTTCTCTCCGGATAGCCCGTGTCTTCCGATCTGCTTGACCTCTCCATCGCAGGTCATCATGTCTGACGCGAGCATGATGTGCTTTATGTTCACGTTCAGACCCTGCTCACGCAGCGTCGCCATGATCTCATTTATGACCGAATTTCTGGCAGCCTCGATCCCGAAGACCTCACATATCTCACCGGGATGGTTGGATATTGTTCGGGTCGGGTCCACGCCCACAACATCGAGAACCTCCTTTAGTGCTGTGCCCTGGGTGTAGAGCACATATTCACTATCATTCCTCTGTATAACCACCCGCGGAATTGACTCGATTCCCTTGATCACTACCTTCTTGAGATTCCTGCCAAGCTGAACCAAGGCGCCGAGCGTGACCACCTTCTGTGCGTCTTCGCCCTCTTTAGTTGTCTTCGAAGCAGTCTCCTTCGGTGCGAGTATGAGCGTGTATCCGATCACGTCGATCGGGACCTTCAGCTTTGTTTCGAGCTTTTCGATTACATCCGGCAGTGTGAGGTTTCGCTCATAGAGTGCCGGCTCATCGAGTTCAATAGTAATTCTGCGATTTGCGCGGTCTGTGATAATCTCGCCAAGATCAGTGATAGTCGTCTTCTGAATCGACCATGCAACCTCTTGGGCTTTCTGTTTGCTTACGCCATCCTTGAGGTACACAGTCATAACAGGCGTGCTCGGGTTCTTCCGGGCATCGAGAATCTCGATTAACCTTGGGAGCCCTAGCGTAACGTTGATCTCGGCGACACCAGCGTAGTGGAACGTCCGCATCGTCATCTGCGTCCCAGGTTCACCTATCGACTGTGCCGCAACCACGCCGACCGGCTCGCACGGCTCAATTCTGGCATTGGTGTAACCCTCCATGACTCTGGTTATGATCTCGTCCATCTGCGCCTCGTCCGGTGCGTTCTCGAGTAGTTCCTTGCTTAAAATGTCCCTGATCTTCGGTGGCAATGGGAGGGAACTGACCCTCGCTTGTATACTCTCTTCTGTTACACTCATTCACTCGCCCCCATCACGTCCTTTACGATCCGCTGTATGTGCTCGCGATCAAAACCACGTGCCGAGTCGATTCCGTCCTCGCCGTACATGGTCTGTACGATCACACCTCTTGTATCCCTTACGGTCCCGTCGTTCTGTGCCTCGAGGTCCTGAAGCGCATTCACCATCCTGCGCTGGAGATAACCCGACTGAGACGTCCTGACCGCTGTATCCACGAGACCTTCTCTGCCACCGACCGCGTGGAAGAAATACTCTGTCGGGGTGAGCCCGGTCTTGTAGGATGCCTGCACAAACCCGTGTGCCTCTGCACCGAAATCGTCCTTCTTGAAGTGCGGGAGCGTCCGATCCAGGTAGCCCCGTTGAATCCGCTCGCCTCTGACCGACTGCTGCCCGACACATGCAGCCATCTGCGCAAGGTTCAGCATCGAGCCTCTGGCGCCCGAGACCGCCATCGCAACCGCAGAGTTGTCTATCCCGAGGTGCAGACCCGCCTTATCACCGGTCTGTTCTCGGACCCCGCCGAGAACGCGCATAATCCTCATTTCGAGCGTCTCCTTGTCCGACCGTCCCGGCAACGACTCGAGTTCACCGCGCTCATATTGGTCGATCAGTTCTGCGATACCTTCCTTTCCATCGATCCCGTCCTTATTGATCTCGCGTATCTGCCTGATCGCCTCTTCCGGGATGTCCTCGTCGTCGATTCCGAAGCTGAATCCATGGTACATGATCCCCCTGATCGCAAGATTGGTCATGTTGTCCACGAACTCCGCGCCCGCAGTAGCTCCGAATTCCCTGATTATCTTGTTGACTACAATTCCCTTGAATGCACCTATTGATTTCTCATCGATTGTTCCGCAGAGCAGTTCTCCGTTCGTTATGACGACATACGCATCATAAAGACAGTTCTCCTTCCTGCAGACGTCGCACTCCCTGCATATCTCTGCACAATATTCAAGATTCAGCCCGGCGGGCAGGATCTGGCTGAATATCTGCTTTCCGGTCCAGTAGGGCACATCATCAACGATATGGTCCGGCTCTGGCAGGTCACGCACACCAGTCTTCCGCAGAATATCGAGCGCGCTGTTCTTATCTATCTCTTTCTCACGTGTTAACAGAAACATCCCTGTAATGTGGTCATGGATCCCGCCAATGATGGGACCGCCGAATCTCGGCGAGAGAATGTTTTCCTGAACCCGCATCAGTATCTTCGCTTCAGCCCGTGCCTCCACGGTCTGCTGTACATGGATGTTCATCTCATCGCCATCAAAATCGGCGTTGTACGGCGGACAGACAGCAGGGTTCAGCCGGAACGTCTTCCCGGGCATGACCTTCACCTCGTGTGCCATGATGCTCATCTTGTGCAGGGATGGCTGACGATTGAAGAGCACGATATCACCATCCTTGAGATGCCTCTCCACGAACCAGCCGCTTTCAAGTGTTTCAGCGAGCTCTTCCCGATTTATATCGCTGACCTTCACCTTGTGTCCGTCGGTTCTGGTCACATAGTTTGCGCCCGGGTGGTTATCCGGACCGCGGCGCACATACTCTTTTAACTCCTCGATGTTTCTTGGCACGGTCTTGAGCGTAAATGTCAGTTCACTCGCAACCGCCTCAGGAACGCCGACTTCGTTGATTGAAAGATTCGGATCCGGAGAGATCACGGTTCTTCCGCTGAAATTCACCCGCTTACCCGAGAGACTCCCTCTGAATCGTCCTTCCTTCCCTTTCAGGCGCTGTGACAACGTCTTGAGCGGTCTTCCACTCCTGTGTCTCGCCGGCGGTATCCCTGATACGCTGTTGTCCAGAAATGTAGTCACGTGGTACTGCAACAGCTCCCAGAGGTCCTCGATTATCAACTGGGGCGCGCCAGCCTCCTTGTTCTCCTGGAACCGCTGGTTGATCCGTATGATGTCAACAAGCTTGTGCGTCAGGTCATCCTCGCTGCGCTGCCCGGTCTGCAGCGTGATTGATGGTCGCACCGTGACCGGCGGTACCGGTAAAACGGTCATAATCATCCATTCGGGACGCGCATTATCCGGATCCATGCCAAAGACCATGGTGTCCTCGTCCGGTATGCGTTCGAAACGGTCCCTGATATCGCTTGGAAGAAGCTGACTATCAATCTCATGATACTTGGTGGGCTTCTCGTAGACTACCTTGAGTTGATGTTCCCCGCAGTACGGGCAGACATCGACCTTGCTCGCCTCACTGAAGACGCGCTCGACAAGTGAGTTGATGGTCTGTCCTCTGCCCCTCAGAAGCTCGATCTGCTCGCGATACTCCTTCTTTGCTATGGGCTCGAGGAGTAGTCTGCTACAACTCCGGCACGTGCTTCGCAGCAGATTCCTGATCTGCTTGGCAAATCCGACATGCACGCATGGCGCCACAAGTTCGATGTGCCCGAAATGACCCGGACACTCGCCAGCCCTCCCGTTGCAGGTTTTGCAGCGCAGTCCCGGATCGATAACCCCCAGTCTGGGATCCATGAGCCCCATATCGATCGGAAAACCGTCGTCGTCATAAGTGTCTGCCGTAATGATCCGGGTGACGCTCATGTTCCGGTACTCCTGTGGTGAGATTAAGCCAAAATTTATCCTTGCGATACGCTTTGGAGCGCTAACCTGTTGTTTCATTGCTATACCTGTCTGCGGTTTATGGGATAAAGGTTTTGTTGCGGCAGCGAAAAAGAGACTTCTTATGATCTTCCGGAATGGGTTCGGAAAACCACAGAGAGCGCAGAGGACACAGAGAAAACAGCAACTCTCTGTGCCCTCCGCGTCCTCTGTGGTTAATCTTCTTTGCCATAACCCCATCATACCCAGAAGAAATTAAAAAGCCACGCAGCGAAAAAGAGACGGATAAGGCGATGAAACCGGTGAAACTGATGAAAACGATGAAACGGGTGAATGGTGGCGTGTGCGCTGTTCGCGGCGTGCGCGCTTACGGAATTAAGGAAGGTAAGGATGGTCTTGCTGTGATCACTGGCAGCGGGGAATCTGCCGGGGTCTTCACGAAGAACAGTTTTATTGCGGCTCCGCTGGTCTTCACAGGATCAAATCTGCGAGAGAACCACAGGCTCGATTCCGTAATCGTGAACAGCGGGTGCGCAAACGCGTTCACACTGGAGCGTGGACTCGATGATGCGAAGAGCATGGCAGAACTCTTGAGCGGGAGGCTCAATCTCAACAGGGATGCGATCGGTGTCGCCTCGACCGGAGTGGTTGGTGTTGCACTAGATTTGGACTGGATTACGGATCGTATCGACTCTGTTGTCGCCGGATTATCCGATACTCCTGCGGGAAGCGGAGCAGCGGCACGCGCCATCATGACAACAGACACGTACCCGAAGGAGTTTGCAGTTGAACTCCCATCAGGCGTTCGCATCGGCGGAATTGCGAAGGGATCCGGCATGATTGCACCTGATATGGCAACGATGCTTGCGTTCATCTACACCGACGCCGATCTGCCGCACGAAACGCTCGATTCGTGCCTGAAGCAGGCTGTAAATCGCAGTTTCAACATGATCGTGGTGGACGGCGATACCAGCACCAACGACATGGTGCTCCTGACGGCGACTGCTGCCGCTGATGAGTGTGAACCGGACGAAGAGGAGTTTCAGGAAGGGCTCAACTGCGTCTGCACCGAACTTGCAAAGATGATCGCCCGCGATGGAGAGGGCGCAGAGAAACTGATCGTCGCAAAGGTCACCGGTGCGGAGACCGAAGCGGATGCGGAGGTTGTGGCAAAGGCGATTGTTACGTCGCCGCTTGTTAAGACCGCTGTTCACGGCTGCGATCCGAACTGGGGACGGGTGATCGTTGCCATCGGGTATTCCGGTGCTGCGGCCGATAAGAATAGAATTTCGCTTGCGCTCTGTGAAACGACTGTTGTTGATTGCGGAACGGTTGTTGATCGCGCTCTCGTTGACATGAGCGGAGAGGAGATTGAGATCGCTGTTGATCTGGGAATCGGCAGTGGCGAGGCGACTGCGTGGGGCTGCGATCTGACATGCGGGTATGTACAAATCAATGCGGACTACACGAGTTGAGCGTGCACATTTCCGGAATTCCGGATGTTTTTGACTCTACCGGGAGAATTAAAAATTCCTGGTTCTGCCGTTTTCTGTGGTCGATAGCAGTAGCCCGCCCTCGTGTTGCAGCAATCGCGGGCGCCACTCCTTCGTCTTTCTCGTCTCTCTCGACTTTCTCGTTAAATCAGAGAAACGCAAAGACGCAAAGACGCAAAGACGCGAGGGCGCAAAGGTTGGAAACCACAGAATCCATCAGAATCAGAAAAATTCACCCACAACCCGACCAAATCTTTAAGTTGGTATCCCCGCAATAATACCGATGTTAACGCCAATTTACAGAACATCAGGTGATCGAAACGGATAAAAGCATACAAGAACTTAACGCAAAGGCACAGGAGTATTCCGGGGAGATAAACAAAGTTTTGGATGAAATCAAGCAAGTGATCGTCGGACAGACCGGTGTTCTGGATCGGTTGATGATTTCCTTGATTGCTGATGGACATGTCCTGCTGGAGGGGGTTCCAGGGCTTGCAAAGACGCTCATGGTAAAGACGCTCTCTGATGCGCTCGACACAGAATTCTGCCGGATTCAGTTCACTCCCGACCTCCTGCCCGCGGATATCGTCGGAACAAAGATTTACGAACCGAAAACCACGTCGTTTACGACGCAGAAGGGTCCGATATTCCATAACTTCATTCTGGCTGACGAGATCAACCGCGCTCCACCGAAGGTGCAGTCCGCGCTTCTTGAGGCGATGCAGGAGCGACAGGTCACGATAGGTGGCAATACGTACATTCTCAACGCTCCGTTTCTGGTGCTTGCGACCCAGAACCCGCTCGAGACCGAGGGGACCTACAGGCTGCCCGAAGCGCAGATCGACAGGTTCATCTTCAAGATCTTGATTGATTATCCATCAAAAGCCGAGGAGAAGATCATCATCCAGCGGATGACCGGGGGCGCGCATCCGAATGTTAAGCGGATGATTTCGGAAAGCCGGATTACGGAGATTCAGCAGTTCAACAGGGAGGTCTACGCAGACGAGACGATCGAAGACTACGTGACCGACATCGTTGATGCGACGAGGCACCCGGCTGATTACGACCTTGACCTCGGGGACCTGATCGAGTACGGAGTCTCTCCGAGAGCGTCAATATACTTAATCCTCGCAGGGAAAGCTCACGCGATCATGAACGGACGGGGATACGTGATTCCCGAGGACGTTAAAGCGATCGCCGCTGATGTTCTCCGCCACAGGATACTTCTGAGCTACGAGGCAGAGGCTCGCGAGGTTACAACGGACCAGATCATCGAAACGATACTCAAGAAGATCAGATCGCCATGAGTGTGAATCACTATGTTTTTTAGATGTCGCCACCCATACAAGATGTTAAGGTACGCCCCGCAGACGGCTGAAGGGATTGAGACGGATATCATGACGCTGGAAAAGGAGATGTTCGTTTGAGCGACAGAAACGAAGTACTGGAATTTGAGGAAGAATTTTTTGAAGTGGTTCAGATCATACAGAAAGCCAGATGCAACGCTCTAAAAAATGTAAACTCGGAGCTAATCAATCTTTACTGGCAGATCGGGGAGTACATCAGCAGAAAAGTGGAAAGTGCGGCATGGGGACTGGGCGTTGTGGACAGACTTGCAGAGTATTTGCAGAGGACACAGCCCGACCTGAAAGGTTTCAATCGCAGGGGGCTCTATCGGATGAAGCAATTCTATGAGACCTATCGCGGCAATGAAAAAGTGTCAGCACTGATGACACAATTGAGCTGGACCAACCATCTGCTGATCCTGTCAAAGACTAAAAGTATGGAAGAAAAAGAATTCTATTTGATGTTATCTGTTAGAGAGAAATATACCTCAAGAGAACTGGGGCGGCAGATCGACAGCGGTTTTCATGAGCGGTACATGCTCTCCAATGCAAATGTGTCAGCACTGATGACACAATATCACCCCGATATCGCGTCTGCTTTCAAGGATACCTACATCCTTGATTTTCTCAACCTGCCGCATCATTTTTCTGAAAAAGACCTCCGGAACGCGATTACACAGAATCTCAAGAATTTTATTCTGGAATTTGGCAAAGATTTTACGTTCGCGGGAGAAGAGTACCGGATACAGGTAGGCAACAACGATTATTACATTGATCTTCTCTTCTTCCACCGGGACCTGTCCTGTCTTGTGGCGTTTGAGTTGAAGATCGATGATTTCAAGCCGGAATATCTTGGCAAGCTCGGTTTTTACCTCGAAGCCCTTGACCGCGACGTCAAGAAGCCGCATGAGAATCCAAGCGTTGGCGTCATTCTCTGCAAGAGCAGGGATGCGGAAGTTGTGGAATATGCGCTATCCCGCAACCTTTCACCTGCCATGGTCGCCGAATACAGGACAAAGCTCATCGATAGGGAGATTTTACAGCAGAAGCTCCATGAACTCTTTCTGCTATCGGAAGGAAGTGTAGAAGAGGGAGATTCCGAATGAGCCCAGGTGGTGAGTTTAGAGGGAGTTGAGGGAAAATCATGCCGGAACGGGTGCGAGAGGTCATAAAAAACGTACGGAAGCTTGAGATTAAGACTCAGCGGATGGTAGAGGGCATCATAGCAGGATATTATCACTCGGTCTTCAAGGGCAGAGGGATCGAATTTTCGGATATTCGGGAGTATGTCGCAGGTGATGACATCCGTGCGATTGATTGGAACGTGACTGCACGAATGAACGCGCCGTTTGTGAAAGAATTCATAGAAGAACGTGATCTAACCGTCTACATCATTCTTGACGTGTCAGCAAGCAACGAATTTGGTTTTGAGCGGCGAAAGCGGGATTACGGTGTTGAGATTGCGGCATCGCTCATCTTTTCAGCGCTTGCAAACAATGACAGCGTAGGGATGTTTCTCTGCACAAGCGAGGTTGAGGAGTTCATACCGCCGAGAAAGGGGAGGGCGCATCTCTTCAAACTTCTGCGGGAGATGATCTACTTCGAGCCTGAGAATAAGACGACCGATCTCAACAACTGCATCAGGCACATATCAAATGTTGCGAAGCGGCGGAGCATTATGTTTGCCATATCGGATTTTTTTGCAGAAGATTTCGAGAAGAGCCTCGGAATTCTGAAAAACAGGCATGAGGTGATATTAATCAACGTAAGTGACGTGAGAGAGTCTGATATTCCGGATATCGGGTATGTGATGATGGAAGATGGCGAGACCGGCGAGCAGTTTCTGGTCGATACATCCGACGAGAGGTTCAGACAGAATTATGTTGAGATCATGGACCAGAGAAATAAGCTGCTCTCCGAGAAGATGAAGCGACTCAATGTGGATATGATCAACATAAGGACTGATCAGCCATTCGAGATTCCGCTGCGGCAGTTTTTCAGGCTGAAAGAGAAGAGGATGCGGTAAGATGGGATTTGGATTCTTGGAACCTGCAAGGCTGCTGCTTCTGCTGATCATACCTGCGATCTATTACGCTTACACGATCCACCTGAAGAAGAAGCGGGCATCTGCGCTCAAATTCAGCAACCTTGGGATAATCAAGGAAGCGTCCGGTAAAAAACATTCATTGCGTCAGAATCTGCCATTCTACATTCTGCTCTTTGCAATAACACTTCTGACCCTCGGACTCGCTGACCCGCACATACCACTCAATCAAGCGAAAGAAGGCGTGAACGTGGTGCTCGTGATCGACAATTCAGGAAGTATGCAGGCGAGCGATTACACGCCGACCCGGCTTGAGGCTGCAAAGAGATCTGCTGCGATTCTTATCCGGAATCTCGACTCCAAAGACAACGTCGGAATCGTGGTCTTTGAGTCGGGGGCAACGACAGCCGCGTATCTGACTCCGTACAAGGATAAGGCTCTTGAGAAGCTGAAGGCAGTCGAACCGAGAGAAGGTAAGACCGCGATAGGCGATGGGCTGGCTCTTGCGATCGATATGGCAACGTCGATACCGAACAAGAAGAAGGTCGTAATCCTTTTGAGCGACGGTGTCAACAACGCAGGCGTCGTTGCCCCGGGCGAGGCAGTCGTCTTTGCGAGGACGTTAAATATTCAGGTGAATGCGATCGGGATGGGTTCAGAGGAGCCTGTGGTTCTTGGTTATGACTTCTTCGGGCGTCCGCAGTACGCAGAACTCGATGAGGCTACCCTAAAAGCGATTGCAACAGAGACCGGAGGGCGATACTACAAATCAGTCGACGACAGCACGTTGGATGAGATATACGCAAATATCAGCCAGAATATCGAGCGCGTCCGGGAAGAGACGAGCATCAAGGACTGGTTCTTTGCGGCTGCGCTTGTTATACTTATGGTTTATCTGTATGTGATCTATGGGAAGTACCGGATAATTGTGTGAGATTGTATGGGTGAATTGTAATGAGACGAGGGCGAACGCTGTTGGCACGGACCACAATGGTTATAGTTATAGTCATTGGCATTGCTGTGATCCTACCATGCGTCGCTGCAGAGAGCCTAACTGTTGAGAAGATCGTCGAGAACGCGGATATTCAAGTAGGAGATGATGTGACGATCCTGCTCAGGTTCACAAACCCATTCGGAACCGAAA